>JAYVMR010000017.1:0-16794 GCA_043758875.1 Candidatus Nomurabacteria bacterium
GTTGCGCCGGATCATTGGTGAAGCTAAGAAATGTCAGACTATCGTTAGCGCTGTCATTCCAAAACGGCGTGGCGACGTGTTGCTGCAACAGAGGATCAGTGATAGCCGGCAGTTTTGACTCACAGTAGTTGTACAGTTCAGTCGCTTGGTCGGCTTTGACGGCGAATGCATCATGATTGGCAACCTCTGTTGCTATGTCGGCATCAGTATGCAGGTTTTGCGCGATGGTGTAAAAACGATTTTGCAGCTGGTTTAATTTTGCCAACTCATCCGAAGTGAATGAAATTGTCGTATCGGCATCGCTACAAATAGGCGTGCTGGAGGTTGGTGAAGGACTACCACTACCTCCCGTATTTGAACCGGCGTCCCCACCGATACTTCCCTGGTTTGAACTGTTTTGGTTTGAACCGTTATTGTTAGTTGTTTGCCCACCCCCGGCATTAGCGCCATTAGTAAGAGAGATGCCGTTGTTGGTAAATTGGCTTATTCGCGCGTTATCAGTAAAACCATTACTGACTCCTCCATCACTGCCCGTAGTAGCACTCCCCGAGTTAGAACTTCCTGAACCACCAGTAAACACCGAGGTATCAGTACCGGTCGGTACAGTATTAGCAGGAGCCGATTTTGTTCCCAAACCAAGAAATTGTCTGAAAGTTAAAGGGGTCTGACCACTTTTTTGCGCGGCATGACGTCCGACTAGCCAGATGACACCAAGGGTCACTAACAGTATGGCCAGCAGGATGAGAATGATTTTTATGACGCGTTTAAACATATGGTTATTTTATCTGGTTATTATAAAAGTAAGCAGCTGATTCGGTGGCATGTTGTACCATGGCATCCTCTTCATTGCTCAATGGCGTACCTTGCGGTTCTTGTTGAGCAACTGGGGTAATAGTGCTCGTGTTTATTTGATATGCCTGATCGATGCATTGCATATTGACCGGATCTCCCGCATCAGCACGTTGCTTGATGTAGCGAGCCTTAGCAAGGGCGACAATGGCGTTGACTTGTTTGCGAATATCCTCGAGTTGTTTGATGGCATTTTGCGTATCGGAAATATTTTGTGAGTACTGCTGATCAATCGTGGTTGCGGCCTGGTTGTACGCTGTCAAACTGGCTGTTTGGTTGTAGGCATCTTGCAAGAATCCGTCGACATAAGTAGGGTCGGGATCATTGGCAGCGGATTGTTTAAATGCATCGCCAACTTTGCTGCCGACAAAGGTATTACCTGAAGTGGCATAATAGCTGTACTGGCTAAGCAGTGCTTGGTAGGCGGTGGATAAGGTGCCGGTTAAATCAGGTGTCGTTATGCCATCATGAAAACCTGTGGGTGCGAAAAATCCTCGCTGTAGTTGAATATTTGAACCGGTCACCTTGTCGGCGAGAACTGCATTTGCTGACCATACAGGAGGAGGGGCTCCACTGCCAGTAAAAAGACCAGTAATGGTTCCTAAAAGAGATCCAACAATAGGAAGTGAGTTGATGATTTTCTCGAGCGAAGTAGGGTCTTTCGGATTGGCTTGTTGTATAGAACCCAAAAAGGTTTGCCAGTTGCTGTCGGTGCCGGTTTGCCAGTTGGGATTGGGGCCGGGAATACAATAGTCCAGCGCTCCGATGGTGGGAATAATGCGATCGAGCGCGATCTGGGCATCTTGAGTGCGATTGAGGAAGTCATATTGTGTCTGCAGGATAAGGCGCAATTGTTGTGGTCGAGAAATATCAAAATCACCGGTATTGATACCGCCACCCCCTACTGATTGATATCCCAAAGCGGATGCGCTGGATGCGCCACCCGTCATGTCGGGCACGGCATTGCTGCCGCCAGCATTTAGACTAAAATTTATTTTTTCATTTGGGTTACTGCCGCGCAATCCTTTTTCCAAAAGACTGTTTACAAAACCGTCAAAGAAGCTTCCCAACACCTCGTTTATTTTATTGGCATATTCAAGTTGGCGCGTCGGTGAGGTGGTAATGGTCGCCACTTGATTGGCAATGATGGAGCCTGGTGTGTCAGTAACCCACTTTGTGCATTGAGGGTCGGCAGTTAGGCCTATTTTTGCCGCATCTGCGGCATTAGCGCCTTGAGCAAGCGGAGCAGTTTCTACGCAGTGTTTCATATCAAGAAAGCCGTTGCCTCGTTGAATTTCCTTCGAAGCATTTTGTTGTGAAGTGTCGATCTGGCTCGTAAGAGTGTCAGTAGCATTAAAGAATGCGCCGATCGGGTTATAAGAAGGATTTAATAGCGCATTCCAGCCACCATTAGTAAAATCACCCATGAAGGAATTGTATCCTTGTGCTTGAGGAGTATCTAAGGGAACATTCAATAAGCCGTCAGATTGTCCGTCGATCTGCTGTCTAATAGCAGATCGTAATGCATTGCCAAAAATAGGATCGCTATTTTGCACGGTGCCCAAAAAAGAACGCACTTGTTGATTTTTGATAGAATCAAGGTAAGATGAAGTGTTTTGTACGTATAACGGATTGCCGTTAAGTCCGGTATTGACCCAACTCAACGTTTTGTTGGTGACTTGCGCCAAGGTATTTTTTGCCACGGCATATGCCACACCATCAAGACACTGAGAGATCTTTGTTTGATTGGCAAGCTGGTCCTGAGCTTTTTTATCAGAGGTGGATACTGCATCGCCTCCCCCAATGAACCCAAAGAGTTTGCCTACCTTTGTGCCAGTAAGAGCTTTTGATAATAGATTGATAGCCCCGCTGACTAAAAAGCTGCCAGCGTTGGTACAGCTGGCAATGGCGCCGCCGACACCACTGATAGACATGCCGCCATAGGTATTGCCGGTACTGATGTTCACATTGGGTTGGAATTGTTGAAGTGTAGGGTTGGCGGCTACTGCATTTTGACACCGAGTGTACGCACTGCCGCTAAGGTTATAGCACGGATCAGAAGATGTGGGAGCGGTAACAGTAGTATTGGAAATAGGAATGACCACGCAATTTTGGCCGGAAGCATCTGGCTGTTGACCAGGAGGACAGCTAGCGGTGACACCAGCTGAAGCGCCAGTTAATTGCGCGAAAGCTAGTGCGGGCGAAATCACCGGGGCGACAATAAGTGTGATAAGAAAAGCGGCGATGATTTTTTTCCAATAAGACATATTATGAAGATAGTATACCGTATTTTACCAGATAATCGTGCAGATTATACAGAGCTGTTTGGCCGCGAGTACTATATACCTTGTACAACGCCACCCCGACTAGCGCTTGGGTACCATTATCGGGCATTTGCTGCAAATAAGTAAAAGATGTGGCCATGCCGGCAAAAGAGTTGATGATATCGAGGTGATATTGCGCCACACCGATCGGCACTGCCAGTGTATTGAGTTGTTTTGCCAATGCCAGATAAGTGGCACCGGTTTGAGTGAGGGCGGGTAATTGAGTGTAATCTCCGGTTTCTGCGGCATTGACTATGATAGTCACATCTTCTTGGTTGAGATCGGTCTTGGTGATGATGGCATTAAAATTTTTGTAATAGGTGGTGAGACTGACAGGGCTGGTAGCCACACGGCGGATATTTTTTAATGAATAGGTGTTACCGACCGATGCGATATTGACGGATGAGCCAAGTTGAGTGGCTATTTTTTGCAGCGATGCGTCATCTACAGTACTGTTTTGACTCAAGGCCGTGGTGATGCTAAATAGTTTTTGCGCGATAGCGTCGGTTTCATTGGTCGGGGTGCCAGTGGTCGCATCAGTCACCCCCAAGGCCTTCTTTTTAGCATCGATAATCTCTTTATTGGAAACACCGTTGGTATACAGTACCGTCGGATCAAGCCCCCATAGTCTTTCTTCCCAGTCGGGAATGCCGTTACCGTTTGAGTCTTGGGCAGTGATGTCACTCACTGTTACCACTGGAGCAGAAGCCGGAGTGTTCTTTTTTTGAAAAAGACGGTGAAGCCAGTTGGTCTGTATCAGTAATATAAGCGCCACGATACCGAGAGCGATGCCGCCGCGGATCAAGAATTGTTTACTGGGATGAATGTGGTCGGACATATTAGAAATGATCTACAGATGATTGAGAAGTATTAGAAACCCTATACACACCAGTGTCTTTGACAGGAAAAGGGATACTCAAATAAGGAATGTAACAACTGTTTGTTTCTGGAATAATATCAGCTTTCCCCAAGATCCAGTCTCCGGCTTTTGGCGGAGCAGAGATGAATGCAAAACCAAACCCGGACGTAATACTACTTTTTGCATAGTAAGGGATGGCCCCATATAGTCCGTTAATAACCCCACCTACCCGGCTACCTGCTGTCTGTTTACTATTAACGCCGGAATATATCGCTGAACCTAAAGATAGTACGTTACTATACAGTATCACTGGTCCGGTACCGAATCCTATACAAGTGACCGCCCCCGGTAATGATCCTGTCAGTACTTTCCCGCCAAAAGAGACTGTGGTGTTTACAAATTTAGCAGCATGTGTAGCAAGAGGGGCTAGTAGTAGCATTGCTATCAGAATACCACTAACGATTGTATGTTTTTTCATTACTACTATTGTACACCAAAATAGGGTCAGGTACCTTTTTATATAAAAAGGTACCTGACCCTATTTTCCTAGTGACTGCGTCAATTTCTTCCAGGTCTGAAGATTGATATCCTCGGGTCTGGTCTTTGGATCAATGCCGGACTCTGCCAAAGCAGCAAGAGCACGCTCTCGTCCTGAGGCATTCGAAGGGTTTTTATCATTTAAAAATTCGGCCAAACTACCTCCTATTTGCTTGCGTTTTTTGCCAAAAACGGATTTCATGACTGCTAAAAAAAGCTTTTCGTCACAGCCCACAAAGAAATCTCGCGAAATGTTTTCTATGGAAAGAATGGCCGAGTCTACCGTCGGTGGCGGTACAAATGCGCCGGGCGGCACCTTGGCAATGATTTTTGGCGTGCCATACGCTTTGACGGCAGTGGATAAGATACTTTCTTTTTTGTTACGAGCCACGATACGTTCGGCTACTTCCTTTTGGATGAGTAACACCATACAGGTCGGCTGATAATGAGTGCTTAAAAACTTCTCAATGATCGCACCAGTTATATAGTACGGAATGTTTGCCACCAGCTTGTAACTCTTGAGGTCGGTCCTCAAGAGTGAAGGATCGAAATTCAATATATCGGCTTCAATGAGTTCCAGTTTCTTAGTGGTAATTTCAGCGGCAAATTTTTCTTGCAGCAAAGGAATGAGTTCACGATCCTTTTCTATCGCAATGACTTTTTTTGCAGAAGCTAGTAAAAGTTCAGTCAGCGCTCCTGTGCCGGGACCGATCTCTAAGATAGTATCTTCTGCAGTAATATGTCCGGCATCGCGAATTTTAATCAGCGCGCTTTGTGATTTTAGGAAATGCTGGCCGAGATGTTTCTTTGCTTTCATATAATTTTTTCTATGAGCTTCTCTATGTCTATAGAGACAATATCTTTATTTTTTTTGAACATTTCTTTATTATACTTGCTATAAATAAAATGTGGTAAATGCGACTTCGCCGCTGCGACTCTCGCGTTGGATATATTCATCCGGCACGTCCATCAAGAATTGCGATGGCAAGCGCACATCGCGCATGCCGAAAATAGTGCGCATGCTGGCATAGGTCAGGAATAATTTTTTGCGCGCGCGTGTCACTGCCACATACATCAAGCGGCGTTCCTCTTCCGCATCGGCGCCGGTCAGTTTGCTGTCTCTCTCATGCGGGAACAATCCGTGCTCCAAGCCGGTGATGAAGACCGTGCCAAACTCCAATCCTTTGGAGGCGTGTATGGTCATGAGTTTCACCCCCGCTTTGGCCGCATTGTTTTCCTTGTCCAGCGCATCCTGGTCGCTCATCAAGGTCGCGTCTTCCAATAATTTCTCCAATCCCGTTTCTCCCTCATGGTGGTCATAGCGCAGTCCCAAGGTCACTAACTCTTCCAAGTTTTCCAATCGTTCTTCCCCGTCCACCTTGTCTTCCTTGTACACGCGCTGCATGCCGCTTTCGGTGATGATGTACTTGATAGTTTCTGAAACGCAATGTGAATAAGAGTACTCTCGGATGTTTGAAAGTATTTCAAAAAATTTCTCTACGGAGATAAAAGCTTTTCCCGAAAGAGAGTCTTTGCCATGAGTAAATAAGTTGGCGATGGTCACTTTGCCGATGCCGCGCACCGGAGTGTTGATGATGCGCTTGATATCGACCAGACTGTCGGGGTTTTGTGACGCGCGTATATATGACAATACATCCTTGACCTCCTTGCGTTCAAAGAATCTGACACCTAAGACCTGATAAGGAATGTTATAGGCCAAAAACGCTTCTTCCAATGCGCGGGACTGAAAGTTGGTGCGGAAAAGAATGGCAATGTCGTCAGGCGCTACCCCACTATCGATCTGCTCGACGCAACGCTCGACCACGAATTTGGCCTCATCATTTTCATCATAAGCGGCATAGACGGAAATGAGCTCCCCTTCGGCATTGTTGGTAAAGAGTTGCTTGGGAGTACGATAGGTATTCTTATTGACGATCTCATTGGCCGCCGCGATGACGGTTTTGGTCGAGCGATAATTCTCTTCGAGCAACACCACCGTCGCTTCCGGATAATCCTGCTCGAATTCCAAAATATTCTTGATGTTGGCGCCACGCCAGGAATAAATGCTCTGATCGGAATCCCCGACCACGCAGAGATTTTTGCGTTCGCCGGCCAAGGCCCGCGCGATGCGATACTGCACTTCATTGGTGTCTTGATACTCATCAATATGAATGTAGTGCCAAGTATCCTGACACCAGGCACGCGCTTCTGTGTTGTGTTCGAGCAGCTTCACCGTTTCCAAAAGCAAGTCATCGAAGTCCAGGCTTTTTTGCTCGCGCTTCAATGTGGTATAGCGTTTCCAAATTTGTCCGGCCAAACGATAGTTGGGGTTACTCTCGGTTAACAATTGGTCAGGTGTCAGTAATGCGTTGGCGGAACGACTGATCAAGCTGCGAATGGCACGCGGCTCGTGTTGCTTGGGATCCATGCCGAAGTATTGCAATGATTCTTTGATCAACGACATAGTATCGCTGTCATCCAAAATGGTGAAGCGTTTCACCGCGCCGTCATATGCGCCGAACTTGCGCAGTAAAAAAACTCCTAGACTATGAAACGTGCTGACGAACGGCGTCGTGCCTTCGCGCAGTGCTGCGGGGATGGTTTCTATCTGCGTGATGACGCGCTCGCGCATTTCCTTGGCTGCTTTGTTGGTGAAGGTCACTGCTAGGATAGCGCTTGGCGCCACGCCGGATTCGATAAGATGACAAATGCGATGAACGATTGTTTTTGTTTTGCCGGCACCGGCACCAGCCACGATAAGTAATGGTCCGTCCTTGCTCAGCACTGCTTTTTTTTGTGCGTCATTCAATCCTTCGAGAAATTGCATGCCTGTAGTGTAGCAGAAATCAGAATGGAAAACTGCCCTTTCTGGAAAAGGATAGTTCGGCATTTTTGATTTGACAAATAAAACTTATTGTTGTCAACAAGCCTTAAAACAAAGGTTTTTTAAGGAAAATCTATTGACTTTATATTTTATATGGGGTGAAATCAGATACCCTCTTCTTTTCCTGGTATCATTACTCTTTGTAACCGTATGGTATCAATCGACACACCGAGGAAACGCATTGCGTTGTCCCTCTCCATAACAATTATTGCTCTCAGTCTTGCCGGCAGTACCGCATTCGCGACTACTAAGACCACCTCCATCAAGAAGATTTCTCCCGTTACTCATGCAATAATAAAGAAAACCACCAAACGTACCTTCAAAGTAAAAGGCGCAAGTACTTCGGCTGCTCGCGCTAAAACAGTTTCTCATATAGCCAGTATTCTGACTCAATATACTGTGGTGTCAGGAGATACCATTTCCGGTATCGCGGAAAAATTTTCTGTCGATGAAAGCGACATCCTTGATCTCAACGGATTAGTTAAAAATGATAAGATTCATATCGGCGCAATATTGGTTATTCCTGTAGATGCACCGAGTACACTATCTATAGCGCCTACACCAAGTATCAATCAGTCCGCAATGCAAACCCCGAGTACTGCGTCAATAGCAATAAAGGTTGTAACTGCGCTTCGCGGCGGATATTATGCGCAACCAGTGACGGGTATTCTGACCCAAGGCATTCATGATATTAATGCTGTCGACTTCGGCTGTCCAATTGGTACCGACGTGCATGCTGCCGCCACCGGAACAGTATTTATTGCCAAAAACAACGATGCCTATAATGGTGGATACGGAAATTATATTGTGATCAATCACCCGAATGGCACACAGACATTGTATGCCCATCTTTCCCAGGTTAGTGTCACTGTCGGTCAAACTGTCACCCAAGGCCAATTGATTGGACTTTCCGGTATGACCGGCCGTGCCACCGGACCGCATCTTCACGTTGAAGTGCGCGGTGCCATGAATCCCTGGGGCGACGACGCTCTCGGCACTCATTACACTACGGAATAAAAAATCGCCTGAGGCGATTTTTTTATTTATGCTAATGCGGGAATAGTGAGATTTATGTCGAGAGGTTTTTTGTTGGCGATGCGAGCGCTGGCTTGGAGTATTTCAATGCCTAGTATCGTTCCTTTTTTATCAGTATCAACAGTGATGTAATTTTCCAGTTTTAAGGTACGAGAAATCACGCCTTTTTTAAAGGTGATATACAGCGCATCTGCAATTTTGTCGTGGGTTATTTTCATAGGAAATAGCAAGTTATAATTACACATGCAGTATGGCTTTTCTTGCAAATAATTTCAAGCACCCCTCTTTTTACACTGTATTGAATCACGGTAATACCATCCTCTCTCCTTATCTCTATTAATGAATTATTAACAGCGGCACTAATTTCCTTATGAGAAATTTTTCGCTCCCGTATCCGAACGCTTGCGTGATCGGTATAAATAATCCGCATATTACTCCAACTTCGGGCGGTATTGGAGTGCTTCGAGGATGTGCCGTTCCTCGATAGTGTCGGAACGGTCGAGATCGGCGATAGTGCGAGAGACTTTGATGGTACGCAAATATGAACGCGGAGAGAGTTTTAATTTTTCCGCAAAGATCTGCAGCTGCTTTTTTGCCGTATCAGTCAGTTTGCTCTTGGTATGAACATCGTGTGAAGAAAACATGCTGTTGAGCTTTTTGGCCCGCTCATATTGCATGGCCCGCAAGTCTTTCACGAGTTGTTGTACTTGCCCGCTCTCTTTGATGTCTTTGGTCTCGTGCAATGATTCGTATTCGATATGCTGCACCGGCACCCATAGGTCAATGCGGTCCATGATAGGTCCGGAAAGCTTTTTGTTGTATCGCGCCAGTTCGGCACCGGAGCAACTGCAGGCTTTGATAGAGCTGCCGCGATAGCCGCAGGGACACGGGTTCATGGCGGCTAGCAGGATGAACTGCGCGGGGAAGCGTACGCTTCCCCGCGCTCGCGCCACCGTGATACTACCTTCCTCCATTGGTTCGCGCAAGCTCTCAATGACACGCCGATCAAATTCTGGAAACTCGTCCAAGTACAGCACTCCTCGGTGTGCCAATGTGATATCACCCGGACGAATATTTGAACCGCCGCCGACCACTGCCACATATGAAGCGCTGTGATGCGGCGCTCGTAAAGGAGGATTGCCACTGAGCACATCATTGATCAATCCGATACTTGAATATATAGTAGCAACTTCCAAAAAGTGCTCATTGGAAAGCACAGGCAATATGCCGTGGAAAGCTTTGGCCAACATCGTCTTACCAGTGCCGGGCGGCCCATACAGCACGATGTTATGTCCGCCGCTGGCGGCAATGGTCAGTGCGCGCTTGGCCACCAGCTGTCCTTTGACGTCGCCAAAATCAATGCCGACATGTTCGTGAGTACTAATCCGCACCGTCGGCGTCACGGTTTCCAACGGTTGCTTGCCGGCCAGGTGATCAACCAACGCGCTCAATGTCGGGATCAAGAAAAAAGTGATGCCGTCCACTAATGCCGCTTCTTGCTCGTTATCTTTGGGAATATACAGTTCCGTAATTCCTTTTCGCTTGGCCCACTGGGCGATGGAAAGCAGCCCACGAATCGGCCGCACATCGCCGTTCAAGCCCAACTCGCCGACAAAGATCTTATTATCGGAATCAATACGTAATACTTCCGTGGCAGTAAGATAGCCCAATGCGATGGCAATATCGAAATACGACCCCTCTTTTTTTATTTCGGCCGGCGACAGGCTGACAATGACTTTATGGCTTTCACTTTTTGGATTTTTCCCTAAGCTGTTGCGCAATGCGCTGATGACCCGTTCACGCGCCTCCTCCACAGCCTTGTCCGCCAAGCCGATAATTTGAAACAAATATAACCCTCGATTGATATCGGTTTCCACTGTCACTCCGACTGCTCCCAGCCCCGTCAATTGCGCGCTCTGTATTCTTGAAAATGCCATCTATTCATTATGCACATTGGTGTTCAAGAAAAACTAAAGAAATATAAAAATCCCTCTAAAGGGATTTTTGTATACTTAGCAGTATTAATCGTTCATGTGCGCTTTGTTGGTGCGCGCAGCAGGGTTGGCTTCGAGGCGGTCGTCTTCGATCGGTTCGCCGGAGATCTCGCATTTGCCGTACGCGTCAGTATCGACTTTGGTTAATGCGTGATCGATATCGTTCAAACGCGCCTGCAAAGTAGTCACCATGGCGGAACGTTCTTCGAAATTTTCAAATCGGTCGGCGGCGTCGTTATCGTCGATTTCCCCCATCATGTCCTTATCGGGTGTGGCATCCCACAGATTTGTTTCAGTGTTAAAAATAGCAATTTGTCCGAGCTCTTCTTCCAAGCTCTTTTTTTCCATTTCTAGCTTTTCTTTAAAATGATGTGTAGTAATCATACCCCGTATACTAGCATGGCAGCCCAAAAGCACAAGAGCCTCTATAAGGTCTAGTGTTGATTGATCACCGTATCGTAAATAGCCTTTAAAGCCTCAGGCTTTGGGGTGATAACGATAATAGTATTAGTTGCGTATCCATATAGAAATACTACCGTTTGCTTGCCCTGCGCGTCCTGGCCGGACATGGTCCTGACGGGAAGGTTATAAAAATACTGGCTTTGGAACGTTTGCCCGATAACATCTTGTTCGGCGGTGGTATCGATACCTAGAGCTGGTGAAAAAAGTTTTAACAGTGTAGGTTCTGCAATACTGAATTCTTTTGAAGCTTTTTCTGGATCAGACACCGAAGCGACTATAAAAGGCACGATCGCCGTGCCCGTGTTCACTACTCCCCAACGGGCCACACTGATGACCGACTGCAACGGTTCGGGCACTTCTGCCCCTATGAATTGATAGAGCTGGCTGTTCGATAGAAGGGGTTGTTGTGCTTGCCCTGAAGCACTCGAAGGGGTCGAAGGATCATTGACCAAATTTATAAGTGTCGGCTTTCCGACCGGTAAGGTAGCGGAAGCAGCGAAGGTGGCAAGCACTTGTTGCATAGTAGTGGAGCTCGCCACGATAGTATCACTAGTAGGAAATACTCCAACTGAAGGCGCGGGTCGCACTTTCACCGTCAGGCGAAAATAGTAATAGGTGCCAAAGGCCAACACCGCTAAGGTTAGCAATATCAATACAATGCTGGTGGCGCTGTACCATCGTCTTTCTTTTTGCTCCACTTCTTCAATAGCATTCTCTTCATCACGCGCTCGGGCCGTAGCCAATAATGCTTGCACCACCGGCGCTTCCGTGGCATTCATCACACGGGCCAAATCATCCTGATAGGTGTGTATCAAAGGATGAACTTCCGGGTTCGGATCTATTGGTTTTTCTGGTTCCATACAGTATTAATACCCCATCAAATATTTTTTGGGATTGATTGAAAGATCGACGAAGTCATCTACTGCTTCTTTTAAAGCCGAGGACGCTGACTGGCCGAAGGTCGCCGCTTCCACCTGCACGCCATGATGGTAGCGCAAGTAGTTGCACAGGGGCACGAAGTCACCATCACCGGATACTATGATGATGGCATCGAGTTTCGGCGCCATTGAGACCGCGTCGATCGCCAAGCCAATGTCCCAGTCGGCTTTTTTGCTGCCATCATAGAAAATCTGCAAGTCCTTTGAGCGTGTTTCAATACCGGCTTTTGTTAATGCGGTCAAAAATGCCGTCTCATCGCCGTTTTCAGTGGTGATGACATAGGCAATGGAACGGATCAATGTTCGTCCGGCGAGCAGATCTTTTACTACGTTTCCGAAGTTTACCTTTCTCTTATAAATGTTTTTTGCGGTGTGGTAAAGGTTTTGTGCGTCTATAAAAATCCCCACGCGCTGATCTTTTTGTTTTATTACTGCCATATGCGATAAGTATATAACAAAAATGCCACACATGTGTGGCATTTTTGTTATGCTTTCATTATTTTTAATGCTGCTTTGTGCTTTTCAGGACTGGTCTTTTCAAGAATCTTGAGGTGTCCGCGTCGGTCGGCTACCATTTTGATCAAACCGCGACGAGAGTGGTTGTCTTTCTTGTGCTTTTTAAGATGATCGGCTAAGCTTTCGATTTTTTCAGTAAGCATTGCTACCTGCACGGTTTTTGAACCGGTGTCTTTCGCATGCTCCTGGTGCTTCTTGATAACTGTTTGTTTTTTCTTGGTCGTTAACATGATGTGATTATCATAACACACCCCAATAAAAAAAGCAAGTCTGCTATACTATGCTTATATATGGATATTTCAAGCGCCAAAATTCAATTTTTGGAATATATCGAAATAGAAAAAGGTCGCAGCCCGCTGACCAGCCGCAATTACGACCACTACCTGACGACTTTTTTTGAGCAGATGAAGATCAAGAAAGCCTCCGATATCAGCGAATCGGTCATTCGACAGTTCCGCATCCAGCTTAATCGCGCGCCGGGAATGAAAACCAAGGGCCAAGGCGGCAATACGATGAAAAAAGTGACGCAAAACTATTATATGATCGCCCTGCGTTCATTTTTGAAATACATGAAGAAGATCCGTGTCGATACCGTCAGCCCCGATGTCATCGAATTGGCCAAAGTCGGTTCGCGCGATCTCGATCTGATATCCATCAATGAATTGCAGCGTTTATTGAAGGCACCCTTCGACTCCGCTCAGGGTAAACCCGTGACGCTAAAAATATTGCGTGACAAAGCATTACTGGAACTTTTTTTCTCGACCGGGCTGCGTTTGGCCGAGTTATGCTCGCTCAATAGTGACCTCGATCTGACACGCGATGAATTCTCCATTCGCGGCAAGGGCGAAAAAGTGCGCGTGGTTTTTCTATCTGAAGAAGCCAAAGCTGCCATCCGGGCCTATTTGAAAGCGCGTAAAGACATGGAAGAAGCCATGTTTGTGAATATTTCTCGCAATAGTGCACTAGGCAGGTTAACTCCCCGTTCGATCGAGCGCATTGTTCGTGAATACGCCATCAAGGCCGGCATTTCCAAAAAGGTCACTCCGCACGTCTTGCGCCACTCATTCGCCACAGATCTGCTATCCAATGGAGCGGATATTCGCAGCGTGCAAATGATGCTGGGCCATGCCAATATCGCCACCACCCAGGTCTATACCCACGTTACCGACAAGCAACTCCGTGAAGTCCACAAGAAATTCCACTCTAAGAGGTAGCTTGCCCTAAGCGTAACCGAAGGGTTATCCACTTGTGCAAGTTAGGCAAAGGTCTATAATTAATATCAGATACATTTACAGTTAAATAGATCACTATCAAAGGCTAACGCCTTCCCAAATCATAATAGCGAAATTCCGCTACCACAACACCTCACCGTGTATAAATCGTGCTCATTCGTCAATAATTCTCAGCTCTCATATAAAGCCGTCTTTTCATTCAATTAAAAATGTAAAGACGGCTTTTTTTATTGAGGGTTTGGTATACTATCTGCATGCGAATGATCTCCTGGAATACCAACGGCGTGCGAGCGACGTACAAGCAAGGCAATTTTGATCCTCTTTTTACTGATTACGCCCCCGACATCTTGTGTTTGCAAGAAACCAAGGCCACGCCGGAGCAATTACCTGATGCGGTGCGGGAAGTCTTTGGTTATGACGCCTATTTTTCATGGCCGGAAGTCAAAAAAGGCTACAGCGGTGTCGCCATATATACAAAAGAGACACCAATAAAGGTTACAACAGGGATTGATATGAAGGCTTTGCCCGCCGTAGCGCGACCGGAGGAAGACGCGGAGGAGGGGCGCACTATTACCGCTGAATATAAGGATTTTTATATGATTACCTGTTATTTTCCCAATGGCGGTGGCGGTCCCGAGCGCTTGGATTATAAACTGCAGTTTTATGATCAGTTTTTGAAATACATAGAAAATCTTAGAAAAACTAAGCCGGTGATCTTTTGTGGTGATGTAAATACCGCTCATAACGAAATAGACTTGTCACGACCGAAAGAAAACGTTATGAACACAGGATTTTTGCCCATTGAACGGGCCTGGATGGATACGCTAGTTGCGCATGGTTGGATAGACGCATATCGCATGCTATATCCTGAAGAAACCGGCGTTTATACGTATTGGGACCAAAAAACCGCTTCGCGGGAACGAAATGTCGGCTGGCGCATTGATTATTTCTTTATTTCGAAGGACTTAAAGGAAAAAGTAACTGGTTTTCAAACCCTGAAAGACTATTACGGCAGCGATCACTGTCCTATTGTGTTGGATATAAAACTATAAAAACACATTCCGCCTACGCCGGAAGGTTAGAAAGTAAGTAGTATCTCTAAATATGAGAAATTATCTACATAAAAAAAAGGTTCCGGCGTAGGCGGAACCTTTTTTGTTGCTTGCTACCACTTCTTCTTTCCTAGTTGCCTTTTTATCAAAGGCTGTTTTCTTTCTCGTACTGGAACTGGAATTTTTTCATTGAATGGTGCGCCAGCAAATACTGCTTTGCCGCTGTTTTCTGTTTTTGGCATCGTTATTAGTTTAAATTTCTTTTAGATTACAAGAATTCCGGCTAAAACGCAATATTTGGGAGCTTAGCTCCCAAATTATTTCACGCCGTGTTTTTTGCGGAGCTCGATGACTTGAGTATCATTGGCGGATTCTTTTTGCTCTTTGCCTTTCTCGCCGAGTATTTTGAGGTCTTTGTTTTCCAGTTCATCCAGGTCGAGCACGCGCTCGTGGAGATGCTCGACAGTATTGAGTGTCGGGTTATCCAACACTTCTTCGAGTAATGCATGCAAGATCCATCCCATGCGCGGGCCGGGTTTCATCTTCATTGTCCCCATCAAGTATATTCCGTCGATTGCCAGCTGAGCGACGCTGATCGGGTCACGCAACGCTTCGTCAATCATGGCATGGTACTTTCGCAATCGATACGGCGCTTCGGCTTTTTTCATACCGACGCGATCGCACTCTCGCACTTGCATCAGCAACCAGATATTTTCCGGTCCGACTTTTTGAATGATGCGACGCACGGCAGACAATGTGATCTGCTCAGTATCCGAGAAGAACATGTGGTTGCGCACCAGCTTTACCACCAATTCGATAGTTTCACGTGAAAACTTCATCCGCTCCAGTATCTTTTTTGTCATCCGAGCGCCTATTACCTCATGCCCGAAGAAGGTGTACTTGTCTTTGGTTTGGTCGTATCGTCGAGTGGCCGGCTTGCCGATATCATGGAAAAGAGCAGTCAGGCGGATCTCCAATGAAAACTTCTTATCGGCGGCGTGTTGTAATGCGTGCAGCAGGTGATGATAGACATCATAGATGTGAGCACCCTTTTGCTCGCAACCAATACCCTCCTCAAACTCGGTAGCGATGTACTTGAGCAGTCCGGTTTTTTGTAATAGATCGATGCCGGCGGCCGGGCTGTCAGAGAGGATTATTTTTATGAATTCGTCTCGAATGCGCTCCTGAGAAATGCTTGCTAACAGTCCGGAATTATTACTAAGAGCTTCTAAGGTTTCGCTGGCGATGGCAAAATCCAAAGTTGTGGAAAACCTAATTGCTCGCATCATACGCAATGCGTCTTCTTGAAAACGCTTTTCTGCATAAAGGACACAACGTATAATTTTGTCCTTTATATCATTTTGTCCTTTATAAAGATCTATAAGACTAAGACTGGAAATGTCGAAAGCTATGGCGTTTATCGTAAAATCCCTTCTTTCTAAGTCTTTTTCCAGTGATGTTTCATATGTAACACTGTCTGGACGACGATTATCGGTATAATCCCCCTCTGAACGGTATGTAGTAACTTGCGTCGATTCGACCGGTTCTGTTACATATGAAACATCTCGATCTGTTTCACTCCTTGGCATATTGAGCACAGTAACGGTTCCGAAGGCATTTTCACACACAGTTTTAAGATCAGGAAAAGCCGCACCTATTTGTTCTGGATGCGCGTTAGTGGTTATATCCCAATCCTTTGGAGTCTTACCGAGCAGTAAGTCACGAACGCATCCTCCCACCAAATAGGCTTCGAAACCGTTATCTTGAAGAGTTTGTGTTACATATGAAACAAAGGAAGGTATTTTTGTGATGTCTATGGTATTCATTAGACGTATATTGTTGTGCACCTACCAGGATTCGAACCCAGAATAACGGTTCCGAAGACCGTTGTGATATCCATTTCACCATAGGTGCCTATCTAATAACAAACAAACTATAACACTTAGGATTGAATAATCAAAAAGTTTTATTGCAAAAATGAATAAAACCGTTATACTAGTTTTGTTACGAATTATTGCGGTTATGGTTTAGTGGTAGAATGCGTCCTTGCCAAGGACGAGACCAGAGTTCGATTCTCTGTAGCCGCACAATAACAAAAGCAGGTTTCATATG
>JAYVMR010000018.1:0-44535 GCA_043758875.1 Candidatus Nomurabacteria bacterium
CACACACTGAACATAATAAGGGGGATGACGGTAAATTCCAAGTCACTATTTCCTTTGGAAAAGAAACAGAAACAATGAACCAAATACAAGGTATTATTAGTAATCTCGCAAATTTGAAAGATATATTAAAAGATAATATGGAGAAGCAAGGAAAAGACAAGAAATTAATTGAAGATGAAATTGATAAATCCTTTGCTCTCCAACTAATACTAGATCTTTGTAATCAAGAAAAGCATGGGTATCCCCTCACTAAACACCGACATTCTGAAAAAGATCCCTTGATTAAAAATGTACGTAGTGGTTTAAGTCCCTCCAACAAACCTGATGGTATTAGATATTCGGCAAGTAATGGAGCAGCAGTACTGAACATGATGATAGTAATTAATGCTGATATCGTTGATTGTAATCAGCGACACCTTTTTACTCTTGATGAATTAATAAACTTAGCTATAAATGATTGGGAAAAGATTATCAAAAAGTTTCAGATTTTAAAGTAAAAATTTTATGGAATCATCTTGGGGTGGCTGGGTAGGTATCGCGTTACTAGTTAGTGGTCTACTGTTCCACTTTTTTCATATTTTCCGTGTAAGAATTGTAATGAGATAAGGTATTAATGCTATTATCACTCCACTAATAAATCCCCATATTAATCCCATCTCAATTACATATTGTTTAATTAACCCAAAGTAATCTGAAGCAAAATTTTCTCCTTTTGAAGATAGATAAATAAATTCTCCGTCTTGATTTATAAAAGAAGGTTCATGATTAATACAGTTTCTAAGAATAGCCTTAGCTTCTACAAGTTCTTTCGGGTAAGTAGTATTAGTAGAAATGTTTACAAGTTCATGGGGACTTTTCCAAATGTAATCTTGTATATAAGTCATTAAAACACCATTTGGATGAACTCGTAAATCTCCTTGATGGTCGCTTCCGTGTAAAAGATTTAAAGTTGATGATTGCGTAAGAACTGAATCAAAATGTGGGGTTCCAGCGTATTGTTCAATCATCTCACGTTCAGAATCGTAAGCTTGTGCAGTAGCATTTTGTACCACCCATTCTGCTCGATTTTTCTTTAAAATACGGCACATTCGCCACATTGGTAATACTTCTTTCATGTTCATTATTTTACCACGTACTAACAGATTATCTTGTTCTATTAAAGAAGGGTAATACTTCAAATTATTCATATTCTTTATTTACAAAGCTTTTTCAGCCAACTCAAACTCTTTCCCTAGCTTTTGCCAACCCATTAGCTCTATAATAAGATCATTCCAATCCGTTCGGATTTGGGTCACCATCTCGTGCTAGCACGAGAAGCATACAAAAACAGCCTTATTTTAGGCTGTTTTTGTATGCTTAATAAGTGTGTAACTATTTTGTTTTATGTAATATGAGATTTAATATAAGCGACGATTGTATCTGCAATTTCTTCCGGGGTCTGGATTGAAGAGTCGAAATTTAATTCAGTAGACACCTTAGTATCGATATAAGCATCGTAAATATTCTTAAACTTATTAGGGTCAACATTCGCAATCTTCTTAACCCCTTGTTTTTTTGCTTCAATTCTTTTTTCAAAGCGTGAGAGGAGTACTCCCCACGGAGCTTCTACGTTAGCAATAATGAGAGGTACACCAACTTCAGTGGCCAATGTCACGTAACTTTCAGGTTCACTCCAAAATGCACCTTCTTTGAGAATTGAGAGGTTATGAGAAAGTGCCGCTCTTGCGGCTGCAAGGACTATTTTCTGTACAGCTACTTTGTGAATTGAGGGTTCATAATCAGAGATGAGCCATTTCATATTGTCATTTTTTGCATTAAAAATATTCCCATATCTTTCAGTTAAAATATCTGAAACCGAAGATTTACCGCCACATGACGGACCATTGATTATGAGAATGAATTGTCTTTCTATGAGTTTTTCTTTTAACATAGGGATAATTCTAATTCTTAGTGCTTGAGGTATTAAACTGTTCCTTAATATACTGCTTAATCACTTCTGACACTGGTTCTAAGGGCTTTAAAGATTGAAGAGCTTCTTTGCCTTGTGGAATTGTAGATTGATACTTTTCAATGATCGCAGGTTTTTGCAAAAGCTGCTTAATATTGTGCTCGTCGTTGTTTATGTATAGCATGGTTATGAATTATAATACTTATCAATAAAACCTCGGTTCAGTTCGATGTCAAAATAGTTTTTTCTCTTTAGCCATATGAAGCCATCACCCTTGGTTATGACGGCTACATCTACTGGCCCACCAACACTTTCATCCGAAGAATTTTGAGTGAACTTTCTTTTCAAAGAAGTGATACTAACAAGTGATTCTGCTAGTTCAGCCATGTCCTCTTTTCCCATGTAGTTCAAAATGTCCAGTAATGGTTGTGTTATGGTTTTTTGGCGGTAGTTTTCCAATTTATCTATAAGCGTGGTAGGTATGGTTTTTATGGCTGCGCTCGTGGCACTAGCTTCTGTAGCGTCGGTAATTTTCAAAGCGACTTCTTCAGACAGAGTATTAAACGCCTCAGTGAGTGAAGAGTTGATTTCACTTTGGAAAGCAGGATCAATACCTTTTAGGACGGTCATTGTGACGTCTCTTTGGGCATATGAAATAATATCTGCATTAAACTTTCCTGGAATAATATTAACTGGGTCATGAATTTTATAGCGTATGACGTCTTTTATAACATTTCCGATAGTGACCTGTTGGCTTGAGGGGTAAATTTCTTTTTCACCAAAGCCCATGAATATCAATCCTGAACTTGATTCAAAAATATAATCTACTTTAACTAAGCCGTATAACATTTCTCTTATCAAGTCTTTATCTACAGAGGTAAGTGCAAATAACGCGAACTTAGCTTTTATCTCGTCCTCGAGCACTTTTATTGTCTCGTCAAGCTGTTTACCATGTTCAGCAATATATTCAGCTAAAGAAAACCGTACTAAGCTATTTTTAGCCATAGCATCAATTTGATCTCTGTAGTCTTTTATTTCCTGAGAAATAATTGGGGATATATGATCACTTGCGTCCTGATCGCTCATTCCAGAAGTCGTAATGTTGTTATTAGAAATTTGATCAAGAATTTTAGTTTTTAGGCTATTGAAATCACCGCTACAAAAAGTGTAGAAATTATTTTCCTTAAACTCAGAGCTTATATAGCTTAAGTTCTTTGCTAGGAAAGTAAGAAAATCTGTTTTATATTTTTCTATAGTATCGAACTTCTTTTTCTCAAGCTGTTTTCTATACATTTTTATTAACGTCTCCCACGGTATCCCCATGAACTGAGAACTATTATAAATTGCAATACCTACTGGATGATACTTCGACAGAGTAAAAATTTTATTGCTCTTGTTGTAGACCTTTTTAATATTTCCCGCAGTTACCGTCACAGCACTATCAGCGGCAATTACTACTCCTTGAGAATTCAGTACACCTATAATGGCTGTCATATGCGGTAGTATAGCAATATTTTACTATTTTTACTTCAAGGATATCTTCTTATTATCCAACAGTATCTCACTCTTCAAGCACCTCAGAAACTCCCGTTTCTCGTCCATTGACCCCTCAAGCAATATGAACTTGGCATAGTTGCGGATATCAATATCCTTCACCGCTACTACAGTCTTCGTTCCCAAAAGCATCTGCTCGAACTTCTTGAAACGGTGTACCTCCGCCGTTATTTTTTCTCTCATTGGCACGGTCTGGATTTCAACATCGTCCATGAGTTCCTGCAATTGAACAACAAGCTCATCCTCGTTGATGTATCCGCTTTGGCACTGCGAATCCTTGATACGGGTGCACTTGTAGTAGACGTAACGGTGGACATTGCCGTTCTTCTGCTTCTTGAACTTCTCGTCGGCGGTGATGCCCGATCCGCACAGTCCGCAGGTCATTATCTTGGTGAAGGCGAACTCCTTCTGCTCGGATCTCGGCTGCAGTATCTGGCTCTTGATCTGCGACTGTACCAGGTCAAATAGGTCTTTTTTTATGATCGGCTCATGCGCGCCGTTATACCAGTTGCCCGACTGCTTTGGGAACTCGAAGCGTCCATAATAAAAGTGATTCTCAAGAATCTTGTAGAGATTGCCCAAGCTCAATGGCATGTTGTTTTCAGTCTTGAACTTGATGTCGTCCTTCAGCCAGTGATAAAGCTTTCGTCCGCTCCAGCCGTCATGACCTATTTTTTCAAACATCTGCTTGATGACTGGTGATCGTAAAGGATCAAGCACTGATTCGCATTTCTGGTCGATCCGCTTGTACTTGGTATATCCAGTTGGAGGTCTGCACGGCCACAGTCCCATTTCAACCCTTGCCCTAAGCCCACGCTTCACATTGATGCTCTTGTTGTCATTCTCGAGCTTGGCCTGTGAGCAAAGAATCATGAGAAGAAATTTCTCATTTGGCGAGTTTGAAAATGTCTGCCCGTATGTCTGTATGTGGACTAGTTTCTTTTGATCCATCAAGTCTACAAGCGATCCAAGATCACCAGCGTTTCTACTCAATCTATCAGGTGCCCAAGTGAGAATACCGTCAAACAATCCTTGTCGTAGTTCCTCGATCATTTCCTTGAATACGGGTCTTTGTCCAGAGCTCTTTGCGGAATGAGCTTCTTTTTTGATAGTGACAATGTTGAGATTGAGACGGCTCGCAATGTCGCTCATTTCTTTAGCTTGAGATTCAATGGACAATGCCTGAAGCTCATCTGCTTCTGAACTTTTGCGACAATATAGGCAATACCTGACTCTTGTTTCAGAAATGGATATATTGTTCGGAATTTTTCCTACAGTTGTCGTTTCCATACCTATATTAATGACAGACTGGTGGGTGGTGCATAGCTATGCAGACTAGGTATTTCATTTCATACTCGTGTCGGTATGTTCCTTTAGAAATGACTATAAATGTGATAGATTTGAGGTATGAAAATCATCACACTCAACACCTGGGGCGGTATAGCGGGAACACAAGGACTACTCGACTTCTTTAAAAAACATGAGGATACCGATATTTTCTGCCTTCAGGAAATATTTAATGGTGGTAAGGATGATGAGGTAGAAATGCAAGTACAAATGGAAAACAAGGAGTACAATCTTTTCAATTTAATTACTGATGCCTTACCAAATCATAAAGGTTTCTTCCGACCCCATATAAAAGATTTTTATGGGCTAGCGATGTTCGTAAAAAAAGACATTACTCTCTTAGAAGAAGGAGAGGAATTTGTCCACCGCCATAAAGGATATATTCCAACAGAAAATCTTGGTTTCCACGCTCGCAATATTGAATATGTGAAAGTTATGGAAGATGAGAAAGAGTTGTGCATTATCAATTTTCACGGATTATGGAATGGGCAAGGAAAGACTGATACTGAACAACGATTAGAACAGTCAAGAAATATTATTAAGTTCATGAATAGTGTTAAAACAGACTTTGTTCTTTGTGGGGACTTTAATCTTCTCCCAACGACTGAAAGTCTTAAATTGATTGAAGATATAGGATTAAGAAACTTGGTGAAAGAGAATAATGTTACTTCTACTAGAACTTCTCATTACACCAAGCCTGACAAGTTTGCTGATTATATTTTTACTACTCAAGAGATAGAGGTGAAGGATTTTAAGGTTTTGTCAGAGAAGGTTTCGGACCATGCACCGCTTTATATTGAGATAGAATAATTATTAATACCAACCAATGAAAAAAATACTATTATATCCAGGCGCTTTCAATCCTCCTCATTACGGGCATGTTTCTGCGGTAGAGCTAGCGTTAAAGAATAAGCCCTTTGACGAAGTGTGGATTATGCCGTCAGGAAAACGTGACGATAAGACAATATCAACGAGTTATGAAGACCGTCGAAATCTCGGAAACTTATTTGTTGAATACCTACAGAACAATCTAACAATTCCAGTTAAGTTATTAACTGACGAGCTCGATGATACTACTGGGAGGTATACGCAAGATATTTTGAGACAGGTTAAATCAATGCCCAATGTAGAGATTATCCAGCTCATTGGCACGGACGGAATAATTCATCTAAAAAATAAACTTTCCCCAGAAGATTTTACCAAGGAAAAATACATAGTTATACAAAGGGTTGGCTACGAACTTCCAAATGATTTTTCTTATGCTGAAAATCTTTTAATTACCAATGACACCAGCAAGAATATATCGAGTACTCAGATCAGGGATATGATGAAAACAAATATTGGCAACATAGAAGATTTTGTACCAGAAAAAATAGCTTCTTATATTCGAGAACACCATCTTTATCAATAAATGTAGTAACAACGAAAAATAAAAAAGCCACCGATCATTTTGATACGGTGGCTCAACGGATTGCCCGTCAATAGGTCGCTTGGTTTTCCGCACTACAAGACTCAATGCTGAGCCGATGCAGGGAGAAGCCTCTTGTTGATACAATCGCGGACCTAGTCGCAATCGTTCTTCAATCCAGTAAGAAGCACTCCGGTTGTCGTTTGCCCTCTGTTTCGTTTCAATCAGTTTTTCGGATCAACTTACTGATCGTTTTATTGAAACAGAATCGTTCACTGTCGTTCGATGTAGCTGCACCGTGAAGTCGTACTGCTACTGTGTCACTCTGTCGGCGATGGCTGAAAACCCGGGTGAGTAGATATATCAGCATTAGTATCTTAGCATGGATAAGTTATTATGTCAAGAGATACGAAAAAGAGAGTGAGACACCTAAAAACAGTCTTTCTGTGTCTCAGTCTGTCTCACTTTCTTATAAAAGAGTGACATTTGACTGTCACTTTAATACTCAATCCCGTGTCACCTTTGTCACTATTTGCCTATGCACGAGAAGAGTTCGGTGTTTTTATTAAAAGATTAAAAAAGAGCATTACGGTGCAATGAACCGCGGGGTTCCATCTCGAGAAGGCTCACAAACAAAAAAGCCGTCCATTTAAAGACGGCTTGCAAGAACAAATTAATATTCTTTTAAGAAATGGTTCATTTTCTTCATGATCTCAGTAACGGTACTAAACAGTGCCAGGTCATCTTTTTCAAAAAGACTATTAGCTACAATGTGGTACCTGCATTGAGCGTACGGTTTAGAGTCTTTTGGTACGGAATGATGGTGAACAACCGATTCAAGCGCAATTACCCTTGAGGAAGCGGTTGACTCGTCCGGCCACTGAACCAAGAAGACAAGATCTTTACTGTTTAAGTAGAGGTTTTCCTTTGAAGTGTTGTTTTCGAGATGCATGGACCAGCTCATTGTAGAACCTGTTGGTTTTTCAATGTTCTGAAAGGCGGGTAGCATAATCTTTATGGTTTTTATTATGCTTGGGTCCGCACCCGGCTTTTCAGTACTGCTATCTCCGTACATACTCTTTACATACTCATAAAGTGCAACAGGCGTATTAAGGATTTTCTCATCCTTTTCTGAGAGCTTTAACTCAGATGTGGTTTCGTTCATGATATTTAATTTTAAGGTTTTTCTCATATTGCCTTAAATTGCACTAAAGTCAATACATTTCGCTAAATACCCTTATGCTGTATACAAGGCGGTTCCAATTTCTTCCCCCTAGGGTCACAAAAACTAAAACACACATTCTATTTTTGTAAATGGCATGTGTGTTTTAGTTTTTGTGAAGGCGCAGCGTTGATGGTTCTGCCACATCAGAACCATCCGCGAGCCGGGGTCGCGAGTACTTAGTCCACGCAATCCACGAAGTGGGTGAGTAGACTTAGTAACTTGTGACCATACCGATTATGTACGCGAAGCATTCCATCGTAACTGCGGGATCATTCCCGAAAAGGGGAACATGTTAAAAATGCTTTTATAGATGCTCTTAAGAAAACATTTGATGATATCGACCGAGGTCATTGGTGGTAATGAGCGAAATGGTTAACAAAAAGTATTTCCTTCTAGTAAGAAAATTGATTCTAAATCGTATTCAAATAGGTGACCTCTATTGGTCATGTACTTTATACACACTCTTGACACTTGACAAATTGAGTGTCAGTGTGATATATTGTACGTATCAATACGAAAAGGGATCCGAAGGGTGTTTGTGCCTTAGGAGCCCTTTTCTTTTTTATCTATGTATGTTCTGAGGTTTTCAAGGTAATCGAAGTATTCTGAACCAAGTGCCTTATACAATGAAGAGGCAAATTTCTTATTAGGAAACAGTATTTTTTTGAACTTGTTTTTGCTAACAAGATAATAGGCTAGCTTTTTATAGTCACCGTCTCCAGAAATAAGGAGTATCTTATCAGGAGTGTTCTCAATGAGGCTTTTCATCACTTCAAATACTATATCAGTATCAACATTTCCTTTCTTTGTTGATTTGAGCTTGCTGTTGTGCTCCTTAAACAATACGATGAAGCCAGCTCTCTGAATTTCCTTATACAAATCTTCGTGTTTGTCGTTTAAGTACCCTAGGACATAGTATGCTTCCTTGACCCCATATTTTTCAGCAAGATACACACGGAATTTTGCCAAGTCTACTTCCCATGCAGTATCACAGGTGCAGTCCTCAAGATTAATATCCTTTATTTCTATACCCAAGCGTTTAGCGCAATCGCCGCATTTTGTAGTGCCGAAATACAAGTTTTGGGCATCTACAAAAGCAAAGTTGTTTTCCTTTTCCATATCGGCAATTGTAGTATTTTTACTTATTTTTATCCCAAAATTTTGGACACTATTATTTGATCAATAATTCCAAAGCAGTGATGCCGCTTTTTATATAATCACTATTCCTAGCAAGTTCTGAAAGCCACGCAGTGGGGTTATAAAAACAAAACCCTCTTCACAAGGAAGAGGGTAATGATTTAGCCCAAGGAATCGGGGGATGGAGTTCTTACATAATATTTTTTACGACAACCCCAACATCGGTATCTCTTTAATTTTCCGTTGAAGAATAATACGGAAATATAACGTTCAAGTTGGGTTCGATGAACGCGCTCATGCTCATCCATGACGTTCTTACACTGAGCACATGTTGCCTTATCTTTGACAACTTTTTTTATTAAGACTATGCGAATTATCGCATAAAAAAATAATAGCGCGACAAGGGCTAAGCCCTCCAGTAGCATTGTTTCAGTTTCCATATTTTTTTTCTTCACTATACCAAAAAGCATTTATTTGTCAACTCACGCGAGGGAAGCAGGGTGCTTGACAAAAATGCCGTTATACCCTATACTCTAAAAAGAGTTCTTTCAACTGCACCTTCTTAAGCGTCGTTTTCGCTACTGTATGCAGTAGCGAAACGATTCAATCATATAGTAATTATGTGATCAAGCCCCCATTCTCATGGCGGGCTTTTTCTTTGTTATACTGATCAGGGAGTATATTATAAGAACATACTCACCGGTTGACAGAACATATTTTCTATAGTAATTTCATAAAAAACCTTAACATGAAAAAAGCAAGAAAAAACCTACGACAGCCCTTACTTGCTGACCTTTTTAAAAAAATAGGAAAGAAAATAGGGGTCAAAGTCTTTGTGGAAGAAGAATGGGGAGTGGTGGGACAATTATCCTATCCCAACGGCATCAAACGATATTTTCGGGGCACCACGGTTGATATAAATACCATGGGGGCCTCAGAAATAGCTCGCGATAAAGATTATTCAAAAATATTTATGAGTAAGATGGGCTATTCTGTTATTCCTGGAAATAAATTTTATTCCGATGATTGGGCCAGAAGAATCAAGTCCAACCAAACCATCGATAAGGCTTGGCACTATGCCAAGAAAGTATCATTGCCGGTGTTTCTAAAACCCAACAGTAAAAGCCAGGGACTGGGAGTGACAAAAGTCCATACCAAAACTGATTTTTTTAAAACCTTTCGTTCCCTTGCTCGCATTGATAACGTCATTCTCGTTGAACGGGCCATTACCGGAAAAGATTATCGCATTGTTGTGTTAGACGATGAGATGATTTCGGCGTATGAGAGGATACCGTTAATCGTCACCGGTGATGGAAAGGCCTCAGTGGCACAACTTCTAAAAAGAAAGGAACGGGCATTTAGAAAAGCGGGACGGGATAAAACATTTAGATTGAATGATCCTCGTATCCAAGCGGTCTTACGTCGGCAAAAATTAACACTTGCCTCCGTTATTGCCAAGGATCAAAATGTCCAGCTCTTGTATAATGCCAATCTTTCCACCGGGGGCACCTCTGTGGACGTAACGGAAAAGATCCACCCTTTTTACAAGGATATCGCTATTCGGGTAACAAAGGATATGGGGTTGCGGATGTGTGGCGTCGATATGATCATCGAAGGAGATATTGATACACCGACTGATCGTAACTATATTATCGAAATCAACTCCGCTCCCGGCCTTGATCATTATGTAACACTCGGACTCAAGCAACAACGCATTGTTGAACAGTTGTACACAAAAGTACTCGTGGCAATGGGCAAGAAATAGCATCCTCAATTGGGGATGCTTTTTTATTACTACTTTGTTATAGTGTCTGCACTATGATCATCGACGGCAATGCGATCAAGAAAACAATGGTGGAGGAATTGAAAATGCAGGTGGCGCAGGACAAGTCGTTCGACTCCGCTCACGGTAAAAAGCGGGTCTGTTTTTTGCAGTTTGGCGGTGATCAGGGCAGTACCACCTTCGTGAACATGAAAATGAAATTGGCGGCGGAGATCGGCGTTGAGGCGGTGCACATTCAAAAAAGCAGTACGAGCACTGCCGAAGCCTTGGCCGTCTTGGGCGATATCGTTGAGCAGCGCTATGACGGCATCGTGGTGCAATTGCCATTGCCGGCCGGCATCGATACCGACCTGGTCATTGACTCATTGCCGACCGAATACGATATCGACATGCTCAGCGAAGATGCCAAAGCGCAGTATCGCGCTGCTCTGACCATGCGCACCGCGCCGGTAGCGGCCGCCGTGCAGGAAATATTGTGGCATCACAAGATCATTTTGCTCGGCAAGCAGATCGTGGTCTTGGGTAAGGGGCGACTGGTCGGCGAGCCGATCGCCATGCTGTTGGATCGTCAAGAATTGCCCTATACCTGGATCGATATCGATACACCGACTGAGACGCGCCTGCAAGCTTTGCGAGAGGCTGACATCATCATCTCCGGCATCGGCGTGCCACACAGCATCAGTGCTGATATGGTTAAAGACGGCGTGGTCTTGATCGACGCCGGCACGAGCGAACAAGTGGGGAAGTTGGTCGGGGATATCGATCCCGGCTGTGCCGACAAAGCTGCTTTTTATACTCCCGTCCCCGGCGGTGTCGGCCCGTTGACCGTGGCCTGCCTGTTTAAGAATCTATTTTTGTAATACTAGCGCGGGTGAATAGTTTCCTCGCCCTGTCGGGGAATAGGTCGTCCCAATAATATCGCCCATGTTCCTTTGTTGTACTTTTTTTGCAAACTGAAATATCCGGCTTGTTTGTATCGTCGGGCCGAAGAACGAACCGTGATGTCTTTATAAAAATCCACTGAGCCGATTTTTGACACAGCGCTGGCCACCACCAAGTCGTCATTATAAAAAGTATGAGAGAGGTCATAGCCGCCGGCCGCATCGAGTGCCCGTTTGGTGATGAATGAATTTCCGCCAATCATCAACGCGCCGAATTTTCTTTTTTGAGCGTAATAATTTCCCAAGAAAAGAAATACGTATTGGGCCCATAGGGCGCCGTATCGGAACAGAGGGTTGGCATCATAATAATCATACGCGCCCACTACTGCCACGCAGCGATGAAGTCGCAAATACTGCTCGGCCTTGGCCAGCCAATCGGGTGCGGGAAGAGTATCCGCATCAAGCTGGACTATGACATCTCCACTGGCGGCTTTATAGCCTTCATTGCGGGCATTCATGACGCCGCGCGTGGGACAATTAATTATTTTGATACGAGTATGCTGCTCGGCAAATTGTTGCACGATAGTCTCCGTATCATCAGTTGAATTGTTGTTGACCACGATGACTTCAAAATCTGTATACTCTTGCGCCAAAACAGCTGTTAATGTTGACCCGATCCAGCCAGCTTCATTTAATGCGGGAATAACGATAGAGAATTTCATTATGTTACTGCGCTTTCTTCAGCCAAATGTACAGATCCTCAATGGCTTTGACCGCGTCGCCGGCGGCAATGTTATTCTGATGATACAGGCCATTAGTACAGTCACCGGCGGCCCAGATGCCCAGCGTGCTGGTGCGTTGGTTAGTAGGGTCGACAACCACTTTCTTATATTCATCCAAGGTCACGATATCTTGTACCAAGTCAGTATTAGGCAGCTGTCCGATTTCGACAAAGACGGCATTGACGGGCAATGACTCGGATGCCGAAGGCCCTGAGCTTGTCGAAGAATTATTTATATATTTTAAACCATTAACGAATTCATTACCGGTAATTTCTGTCAGTGTGACATTAGTCAGAATAGTAGCATTGGGCAAGCTGCGCACCTTTTCGACGGTGATGGCATCGGCGCGAAATTCATTACTGCGATGCAACAACGTGACATGCGATGCGTATTCGGAAAGCTGTAGCACTGCCTCAAGTGCCGCATTGCCGCCACCGATGACCGCTACTGGTTGGCCGGAAAAGAGCGGGCCGTCACAGGTCGCGCAGTACAGGATACCTTTGTGTTCGAACTGGGCCGCGCCGGGCACTTCGAGCTGGCGATGGCGTGAGCCGGTGGCGATGAGCACACTTTTCGTAGTGTATATTTCCTTATCTGTTGTAACGGAAAATCCTTCATCAGTTTTAGTGACGGCAGTAGCGCGGTACCCCAATGAAAGAGTTAAGGTATTACCTTCAGTCGCGTAATATTCCAGGTGCTTTTTCAGATTGGCGGCCAAGTCAGGCCCGCTAATTTCCGGCGTGCCGATCCAGTTATAAATGGTGTCGGAAACGGCAGATTGCCCGCCGATCTCTTCGGCGATGACCAGTGTGTTCAAACGCTTGCGCGCGGCATAGACTGCGGCTGCGACACCGGCCGGCGCGCCGCCGATAATGATCAGATCGTATTGCATCCTTTTATTATACTGTATGTGTCAACAAAATGAATATGGACAATATGGCATTAGGATGTAGTATGAGTAAAACGCTCGTTATGAAAAAAGACATCAGTACTGAACCTCAAAGAATTATCCTTTTTTATCATCAAAATGAAGTAGGAAAAATCCTTCCTCTTAATGAAGAGTGGGAGATTGTTTCTACCGGCAGAAATGAAAAAGGGCGAACACCCTTTCTTGTGTATCGGCGAAGCGGTCGCGTGATAACTCTGCTCCATGGAGAGAAGATAAATTCAAAAACTGACATCGAAAAGCAGGTTCATTTCGATGAGGAAATGGCAGCGATCAAGCTAGATTCTCGAAACAGGCAGATTCGGTCCGAACAATCCGCAGCCAATATGTATGTGGATTAAGCTAAAAAGCCGCCCCATGGGGGCGGCTTTTCTTATGACTACTTCTTATTTCTGCGAAGGAAAGCGGGGATTGCGCCCCAGTCTTCTTCATCGCCGTTTTCCGGTTCGATGACATCAGGATCGCTGACCGGACGAACGTCAGCTTTTTGCACCATCGGCTTGATGGATGGCTCGCGTTCGATCTGCGGCTGCTGTTGCAGCGCGGCACCGGGCGCTTGCTGCTCGGCGCGCTGGAAGATCTGTTGCGCGTTGCCGCCGAACAGGTTTTTATTCTTGGTCGTGTCGGTCGGGAAGCCGGTGGCGATGACGGTGATCTTCATCTCGCCTTTTTTCATGCGGTCATCGACGATAGTACCGATAATGACGCGCGCGTCCTTATCGATGGATTCGGTGATGACTTTGGCGGAGTCTTGGAATTCAGCCATGGTCAGGTCGTCATTGGAAGAGATGGCGAAGAGTACGCCGCGCGCGCCATTGATGGAAATATCAAGCAAAGGAGAATTGATAGCCTGGATAGCGGCTTTCTCAGCGCGGCCCTCGCCGGAAGCGGTACCAACACCCATCAGGGCGGTACCGGCATCGGTCAAGACGGATTTCATGTCGGCAAAGTCGACGTTGATGATACCTGGAGAAGCGATCAGATCAGAAATGCCTTCGACTGCCTGGCGAAGCACTTCGTCACATTTCGCGAATGCGTCTTTGAAAGTGGTGTCCTTGCCGGCGATGGCAAGCAAACGGTCGTTAGGAATGACAATGATGGCATCGACTTCATTCTCGAGGTCTTCGATACCGCGCTCAGCTATTTTCATGCGCTGATTGCCTTCGAAGAAGAATGGCTTGGTCACGACGGCAACGGTCAAGATGCCCTGCTCTTTTGCTGCACGCGCAACGACAGGAGCGGCACCAGTACCGGTACCACCGCCCATACCGCAGGCGATGAAGACCATGTCAGCGCCCTTGACGGCGTCCTGGATCTCGGCTTTGGTCTCTTCAGCGGCACGCATGCCGATTTCCGGATTCATGCCGGCACCGAGACCTTTGGTCAGGTTCTTTCCGAGGTGGATTTTCTTTTCGGCCGTTGACTTGTGCAAGTCTTGCACATCAGTGTTCATCACGATAAATTCCACTGAACGGACTCTTCCTCCGATCATATGGTTGACGGCATTGCTGCCTGATCCGCCGATACCGATAACTTTAATTCGGGCGGCCGTTTCAATTTCTGGGCTTAATTTTGGCATATTTCACTCTCCCTTCCACGGGCTATTGCTATGCTGACAATACTACCACAAGCCTATAAAAGGGCAATGGAAGTTGACACACCATGAGAAAAGTAGTATTTTATAATAAACCTAATTAAAAAGCTGATGAAAATTTTGGTCCTTACAAAGAAAGATGATCACAAGATTGAGATCACTTCCTGGGCACAGTTTATTGCCTTAATAAAATCTTTTGATGCGCGCGCCATACTAATGGGCATACAACATTTCATTATTACCCACGAGGAGGGAGGCAGCGATCCTGATGATGTGATACATATCCTTTCTTCTCATGAAGAAGGACAGGAAATTTTATGTAAAGCTTATTACGAAGGAGGAATGTTTCAGGGATATATCCTGGACTTCCTCAAGCAATCGCTTTTATTGAAGCACTGCGGTAATGTCGCTAAACAAGCAATTGAAAACTGCTCGTTTAAGAATGTTACCGAAGTCAGGCAACTTCAAACAAAATTAACGGCGGCGTAAGTATAAAAACACACTATAGAAATGTAGGGTGTTTTTTTTATTTACGGAATCAATTGTTTGAAAAATGATTTGACGGTTTCGATCAGACCGTCGCTGTCACCACTACTGCTCATACGGTGATGTTTGGCAGTGCTTTGTTGCGGTTCGGCGTCGGCGGTGGCGATGCTGTAGGCCACCAGCAGGCGGTTGTCCTTGACCGGACCTTTAGTACCGGGCATATCGACGTGCGCCACTTTGACGGGGATGCGCAGTAATTGTTTTGCCACCGGTTCGACTAATTGCATGCGGCTACCACCGCCAATGATGATGGCACCGGCCGGCAACAAGCCGCTGCGGCCGATCTTTTTGAAATACTTGTCGATCAGTTCGAAAATATCGGACAGACGAGCATCGATGATCTCATCGAGTTTTTTCTTGGGCACGCTTTGGAAGGTCACTGTGCCGAGCTTGATACTTTCCGCTTCATCAGGTGTGACGCGCAGTCCCAATGCGATGTCTTTAGTGATATCGAGCGAGCCCAAACCAAACACGAAGAGAGAGGTTAAAGTATTGTTTTCAAAAACCGATACTGATACCGTCTCGGCGCCGATGTCGATCAAGGTGCAGCCGAAGTTGCGTTGCAAGTCGGTCAATAATAATTTTTGCGTGGCTAATGGCGTGGCCGTGAAGCCGGTCAAGCGAATGCCGATGTCATGCGCCACGGCCAACAAGTCGTCGAGGTGCTGCTGATAACAAGTCACGAATAGCACGCGCACTTCCAATTTACTGCCGGTGATGCCCTCGGGGCGTGTCGGTAATTCCTGGCCATCAACTTTGAAGATGATAGGGTAGGCATGCAAGATGGCCTTGTTCTTGAGATCGATGTGCGTCTCGGCATCCTGAATGGCTTTCTCGATATCGAACTTGCTGAGGATGCCGTCGGCGCGGGTGACAATGCTGCTGCCCAGCGCGTATTCGGATGAGATGCCGACGCCGCCGATGGCGATGGCCGCGGTCTTGATGCGGCTGCCCAATTCCTTTTCAACTTCCTGCACGGCGCGCTTGAGGCCGTTGGCCACTTCGTCTCGGTTGGTGATGTAGCCATGACGCATACCGCTTGTTTCAACTGCACTGCTGGCTGCGATCTTGGGTAACCCGCCCGCACTGTCATCAACGCATGCCACCACTCGGGTCATGGACGTGCCTATATCGATGCCAATGCGTAGTTGTTGCTTCATTCTTGCTGCTTGATTAAGTGAAAAGTGCGACTAATGCTCGCTCCTTACGTTCCATTGTACTCCCATGTTCGTATCCTTTCAAATGCAGCATGCTGTGGATGACGATATAGAGAGTATAGACGTCGTAGGTCATGTCGAATTGTTTGTATTCGCGACGCATGGCTGAACGGCACAAAACAATCTCGCCACTGTTTTCTGAAAGAGAGAATGACAAAGTATTCGGCACATAGTCTTTGCCGCGATGCTCATGATTTAATCGTTGCGCTTCAGCTGGTCCGACGAAACGGATCGACAATTCGTATTGCTTGCCCAAGATTTTTTCTTTCAGCGCCAAAAAAGGCACGCGAGGAAGCGTGCCTTTGGCGGATACTGTCATAGTGTCAGTATCGAGTATCATATTACATCTTGCCGAGTTTTTTGAGTTTCTCAACTTCGACGCGTCGAGCCAGGCGTTTAACCTTCATATTCTTTTCGGCCAACTTGGAGAGAGGGCGCACACTATAGCGTTCGCCTTTCACTTTCGGGATGATCCCGCTTTCTTGCATCTTGCGACTGAAACGACGAATGACACCCAAAGCGTTTTCGGTCCCGTTTCTTTTGATTTCTACATTGGTCATTGACATGGGTGCAATAGTACCACGACCCCCTTTATTCCGCAACAGTTATAGACGGTCGGGGTTTTCTTCGATCAGGTAGGGGAAACGCAGGGAGGTCAGGAATGTGGCCAGAGCGGGACCGTCTTCTTCGATGTAGGTGACGGGGGTTTTGAAAATCCAGGTCAGCAGCACTTTCATGCTGCCGGGACTGATGCGTCGCGCTGGCATCATGGTCGCTTCCATGTCTTGCAGAGAGGTCTGCACTTTTTCCAGCACGGTGTGGCGATAGCCTTCGGGCACCGTCAGGCTGATCTTGATGATGCTGCCGTACGGCGGATAGCCGATCTCCTTGCGCACCGCTAATTCGTCGTAAATGATGGCGTTGACCTTGTGCGTTTCGATCTGGCGAATGAAAGGGAAGTCAGGCTGGCGCGTGAACAGCAGCACGCCATCGATGGCTTTCTCATTGCATTCCATGATCAAGCGCAACGTGTTCTCCGTCGTATAGAGCGAAGGAGTGGAGAGCAAGCGATCGAAAAAAGGGAAGAGGCAGTAATTGATATTTTTTAAGAATGGTAACACTTTGATAGTGCCGATGATGACAGCAAATTTCTGCTTCTCGCTGTTGGTCAGCAAAGTCTCGATGGCGACACTGTCGGGCGTGAGGTCATCATCGATGGTGGTGACGACTTCGCTGCCGACCAATGAGCTGATGGCATCGCGCAAGCTTTCCGTGCCGATGGCGACCGGCGTGATATTCCAACTGCCGCAGTACGAGCAAGTATGTGTGGCCGGTAATGTCGCGACGCAATGAGTGCAGATGAAGTAGCGTTCTTCAGCACCTTCGGCATTACGTCTATTTTTCAAGACCATCGGCAGGCCACAGACCTCACAGGTCACGATCGTGCCGCAATCGCTGCAGCGCGACAAGGGTGCCACCCCTTTGCGACTGGCATATATATAGAGGCGTTTCTTTTTCTTCTCGGCATGACGAATAATCTCGATTACCTCTGTCGGCAAGATAGTCCGATACGGCTCGACCGGCACGACATGCAGCTTGTCGGGAATGAATGTGCGTGACAGCTGCGTGTGTTTGGTCCTTTCCAAGGTTTCAAAGCGGGGAATGGTATCACCCCAGTATAGATGCAACTGCGCGGCCTTGGCGAAGGACCAGAGGAATATGCGCAGGTCGGTCTTGAAACGGTCGCTGGTCTTGTAGAGGTTACTGCTCTCAGCTTCGACGATGATGCTGCCGACATCAGCGCGCGGCAAGACACTGAAACCGGGCGTGGCAAAAATGATCAATGGCCGGTCGCTCTGTTTGATCAAAGCGAAGGCGCCGCGCAAGTCTTTCTTGGTGGTCTTGCTATGGACGCTGATGACATGTTTGGGAATGCCTTTTTGCAATAGCGTTTTCCATTGCTCCAAGTTTTTGATAGTCGGTGCGATAAACAACACCGTTTTCTTTTCGGCAAATGCGGTACGGATCAAGCGCTTGTAAAAATCGGCGCGCTCTTCGATCGTGCCGACCACGCTTTCTTCTTTGTGAGTCCCTTCGACAAGCTCAGGGTAAAATTTTTCTCCCAAGCTAACCACTTTTTCCGGCGAGACATAGTCAAACAAGCTGGCCGGCATGACCGCTCCGGCAATAGCACCGAGGGGACTCAGGGTGCGCGCGGCAGTTTCTTGCAATGCTTGCGTCACGGCGCCGAGCAAGGGCACGTGGCCGACTGTGGCAGTGATTTTTTTCAAGGAAAAGGATGCCTGTTTGATGGCAGTCTTGGCTTCGGCCAGGCTTTTGCACTCCACGACGATGGCATTGATCTTTTGCTTGCCGAAAGGAACGGACACAATTGTTCCCGCTTCAAGAAGTTCCGCGCTGTAGTAGGTCAGCGTGTCAAAAGGGATGCCTTTGCTGATAGGAATGACGGTTGCAATATACATTACTGCCACTATACTATAGACACTCCTATGTGGAAACTTCCCGGCAAAAAGAAGCTCGGTATCGATCTCGGTACCGCGAATACGCTAGTTTTTATGGCTGGTAACGGCATCGTGCTGAACGAACCGACAGTGGTGGCAGTCAATCGTACCACTCGCACTATCGAAGCTATCGGCATTGAAGCCAAAGAGATGATCGGTAAAAATCCCGATACAGTATCAGTGCATCGTCCGATGCAAGACGGCGCCATTGCCAACTATACAGTGACCTATGCCATGCTGCATCATTTCATCAACAAAGCGCTTGGTCGCGCATCATTGTTCAAGCCCGATGTCTTGGTATCAGTGCCGGTTGGTATCACTTCGACCGAGCGTCGTGCCGTCATCGAAGCGACCATGAAAGCCGGCGCGCGTACCGCCATCATCGTCAAAGAACCAATCTTGGCGGCGCTTGGTGCTGGTATTCCCATCAATGAAGCACGCGGTTGCATGATCATCGACAGTGGCGGCGGCACGACCGACGTAGCCGTCATCTCATTGGGTGGTATTATTGCTTCGACTTCAGTGAAGTGCGCCGGCAATAAATTCGATCAGGCTATCATTGATTATATTCGTCATACCTATAATGTGGCCATCGGTGATCAAACTGCCGAAGAAATAAAAAAAACATTATGTTCCGCACTACCGGTCAGTCCCGAGGTGCAAGGCGAAGTCAAAGGACGCGACATTGTCACCGGTTTGCCCAAGACATTGACTATCACTACCAACGAATTGGTCAAAGCCATTCATTATGAATTGGAGATCATCATCAAAGCCATCAAGACCGTATTGGAAAATACTCCGCCGGAATTGGCATCAGATATCATTGATTACGGCATCGTTATGACCGGCGGCACTTCGGCCTTGGCACACTTCGCTGAATTGATCGAACAGCAAACCGGCGTGAAGGTGCGATTGGCGGATGACCCATTGTATTGCGTGGTCAAAGGCACAGGGGTGCTACTTGGTCACCTTGATGACTACAAGCGTTCCATTCTGGCCAAGCGATAGGGTACAATGCATACATGACTATTGAAGACATCGCCGCGCTGGCGCCACAAAAGACTTTCTTATTGCAAGGCAATGAATTGTCATTTGACGCATTGCTGGCTACTGCCATGGTGCAGCATCCTCTGACGAGCGCATTGTCCGTGCCGCGCTTTACTAATGACCATGCGCGCAGTCTGGTGGAATTCATCAATGAAGGCACCGGGCAAGCGCGCGTGTATCTTGTTTTCTTTTCCATCTTTTCGCCTGACGCGGCGCAGATACTATTGAAGTCGTTGGAAGAGCCGGATAGGGATACGACCATTGTATTGATGACGCCGTATCCCTATCTCGTCCCCATCACTATCCGTTCTCGCGTCATGCTCATGCACTTTCACAGCGTGACACAGGAGGTCGGACCTCCTGGAAAAATGGTGCGCGACGATGTATTGGCGCGCATCAAAGAAGATTTCGCCAGTGACGCCGAAGATGATGCGGCCACGCGTCGCGCCAAAGCAGTCGAATTGCTCGACCTACTCGAAGCACACGTTCGCGGCACGCCGCAAAAAGCCGATATCGTCTACAAAGCCAAAGGCATGCTCCTCGCCGGCAACCTGCCCACCAAATACGTCCTCGAATACGCCGCCAGTATGGTGTTGTAAGAAAAATTATTTGAAATTTCTGAAAAAGAATTATGGCAAATTAAAAAAGCGTATTGTAATTTGATTTTGTCTTAAAATCATAAAAACCACCTTTCGGCGGCTCTTAAATGGGTTACCCCAACTTATGCTTTTATTGTAGCAAACTAGCATATCCTGTCAAATTGATATGCTATAATGGATTCCTATGTACGACATACAACCTTTCAAACAAGAAATAAAACAGGCGCAGGAATGGCTGGCCAAGGAATATTCGCAGATTCATACCGGGCGGGCGGCACCGGCATTACTTGACGGTGTCATGGTCGAGGCGTATGGCGCGACCCAACCATTGAAGAATATCGCTTCCACTACCATTGAAGATCCCAAGACATTGCGCGTGGTGCCATGGGACAAGGGGCAGATCAAGGATATCGAGCGTGGCTTGTATGCCGCTGACCTCAATTTCTCGATCGCTGTCGATGACAGCGGCATCCGCGTCATCATTCCGGCATTGACGACCGAAAGCCGCCAGAAGCTGGTCAAGATCGCCAAGGAACGTCTCGAAGACGCGCGTATCACCGTGCGCAAGGCCCGCGAAAATGCGTTGAGCGATTTCAAGGAACAGAAACTGCCCGAAGACATGATGCGCAATGCCAAGGACGATGTGCAAAGCATCGTTGACGCGACCAATAACGATCTCGAAAATCTGTTTAAGAAAAAAGAAACTGAAATTCTCAACTAGCTCATTATGACCATTATTATTTTTATTATAGTACTGCTGGTTACTGTCATCGTGCATGAATGGGGGCATTTTTTTGCCGCGCGCAAAAGCGGTATGACCGTCGAAGAATTCGGCTTCGGCATCCCGCCGCGATTATTCTCCTGGAAAAGAGGGGAGACGACGTATTCCGTCAATGCATTGCCGATTGGCGGCTTTGTAAAGATCGCCGGCGAGAACGGCATTGAAGGGGATGTCCCGCTGGAAAAACAATTTGAAACCAAAGCGTGGTATTTGAAAAGCGTGGTGCTGGTGGCGGGAGTGGTCTGCAATGTCTTGCTCGCCATTCTTTTGTTCACTGCCGCGTATACCATAGGCATGCCAGTGGCCAGCGATCACGGCACGCCGACGGTAGTTAGTGTGGTCAGCAATTCCGCTTCAGCGAAAAGCGGACTAGTAGTGGGCGATACTATTACTAGCGTGACGGCGGGAACGGCCACTCTTACCGGAGGAAATTTGACCACCGAAGCATTACATACGGCAATCATGAAGAGTGATGGCACGGTGAGCATGACGTACATTCATTTAGGCAGCACGCATACTGCCGTCATTACTCCGACAGGTATGGGTGCCGCGCGCGTCATCGGCGTGGCTATCGAACCGGTGACGAATGAGCGACTGCCGCTTTTCTCCGCGTTCAAGGCCGCATTCCATCAAACTATTACGATCGGCGGGCAGATTTTCACCACGTTGGCCAGTCTTATTGCCGGTATATTCCATCACAATGGCACGGCCAACAGCCTGGTTGGTCCGGTCGGCCTGGCTCAAGAAGTCGGTAGTGCCGCCAGTATCGGCTTCACTTATTTATTGGCATTTACAGCTGCCATTTCCGTCAATTTGGCGGTTATAAACATCTTACCTTTTCCTGCTCTTGACGGGGGACGGCTGGTCGTGGTGCTGTTGGAGGCAATGACAGACCGTAAGTTTTCCCAAAAAACCGTTGGTATTATTCATGCAATGGGATTCTTAGTACTTTTACTTTTGATGATCGTGCTGACAGTAGCAGATGTGCGCCGCCTTTTGTAATAGCATCACACCACACTTGACAACAGTTTGACTTTTTTTATATCCATGATAAAGTATATTAATATCAATAGTATAAACACATAGACACATGGCAACTATCAGCTTTAAACCTAAACAAGTCACTAAACGGTTGCTTTCCAATCTGCAAGATCGCGCACACGATATCATTGTCAACCGCTACGGACTTGAAGATAATGCCGACTCAAAAACATTGGAAGCGATCGGCAAGAAATACAGCATCACTCGCGAGCGCGTTCGACAAATCGAAAACGCCGCGCTTGTTGCTATCCGCAAAAGTGACACGTTCAAGGCTGAAAATAAAGTGTTTAACGAACTCAAAGGACTTGTCGAAGCAATGGGCGCCATGGTCCACGAAGATGATTTCCTTTCCTATGTGTCAAAGGACAAAGCCGTGCAAAACCATATCCGGTTCTACATGGTACTCGGTGATGAATTCAAGAAATTGAAAGAAGACGATCATTTTCAAACTCGTTGGACCGTTGACGAGGAACTTTCCGATCTCATTCATGACGCGTTGCATAAAGTCTACAGGAGTCTCGATGACAAGGAATTGCTCAGCGAAGACGATTTGGTGTCTCGTTTCTTGGACGAAATGAAGGGCGTCGCGGCACAATACAAAAATGAAGAAGTCGCTCGTCGTTGGCTGAACATCTCAAAGAAGATCGGCGTCAATCCGCTCGGCGAATGGGGTCCGGCTGATTCGCAGAATATCAAGACACGCGGTATTAAGGATTATGCATTTCTGATGATGCGCAAGCACGGCTCACCGATGCACTTCCGCGAAGTGGCCAAGGCTATCGTTGACACTTTCGGCCGCAAGACGCATGTCGCTACCACACACAATGAATTGATCAAAGACCCTCGCTTCGTGCTGGTCGGCCGCGGCTATTACGCATTGTCCGAATGGGGCTACAAGCCCGGCGTCGTGCGCGATGTCATCAAGGAAATCCTGGTCAAGGAAGGTCCTTTAAACAAGGAAGAAGTTGTCGATCGCGTGCTCAAGGAACGCTTCCTCAAGAAAAATACCATCCTGGTCAATCTGCAGAACGCCAAATATTTTACCAAGCTAGAAAACGGTACCTATACCGTTGCTAAGAAATAATCTATGGCTGACGCTCCGGCTCCAAGTAGTGGCAGTGGATGGGGTGCATTGGAAGTCATTTTGGCATTGGTTTTGGCCATCGGTCTGATCTCGACACTGACTGGCAACCCCATTCCTTCATTAGCAGGTCCGTCTGCCAAAACCCCGATCACAAAGACGGCAGTGGCCAAGCCAACCTGCGGCATCATCGTCAGCAGTCCCGCTCATCAGGAAAAAATCGGCACCGAAGTGTTGCTCAGCGGCGTCGTGGCGCAATGTCTGACCAGTACCGTGCCTGACACATTGACCGCGCATGTTGTCGATAGTACCGGCACATCATTATCTGCGGTCACCACTATTACGGTGAACCACGGCTTCTTTGGCGATGCGACATTTTCAACATCCATCCCATTGGTGGGAGTCGCGCACTCCATCCAAGCCTATGTCATGGTCAGCGGGCCGACTCATGCCGACGGCAGCGCCAACACAGTGCGCGTGCCTATTCAGCTTATTCCGGCTGATCCATCAGCTCACTCCGCACCGGCTCCGACCACTTTTAGCACTACTACTTCTTCTACCACCAATTATTACGCTACGAATCCTGTGTCGAGCTATGTCGCACCAACATATATTGCGCCGACAGCACCCGCTCCTACCAATTACCCAAGTCAGTCAAATCCTTCTCCCACACCAAGTGCGGGCGGCGGTACCACTTTTTAAATACACAATGGTATACTAATGCCATGCAAACAACCATTGCGCCGATATTCTGGGAACAAATGATCGGACTGATCATCGCACTTCCGCTGCTGGCGTACTTGGCCTGGCATTTGTGGATGTCATATATCCAAACATTGTTCTTACGTTCCATCAAATGGACCTTGCTTGAAATAAAACCGCCCAAGGAAGTTTTCAAGTCGCCTTTGGCCATGGAGCTGGTCTTGCATTCGCTCTTCCAAACCGGCGGACACGGCAACTGGCTGCAAAAATATTGGGGCGGCGCGGTGCGTAACTGGTTCTCGCTGGAAATTGTTTCCATTGAGGGGTCGATTCATTTTTATGTCTACACCAGCGTCAAATTCAAAAGCATTATCGAATCGCAGATCTACGCGCAGTATCCGCAAGCCGAAGTGACGGAAGTCGAAGACTATACCAAGTCGATGCCCGACTTTAGCAAAGACGGTCCCATCCAGCTCTGGGGCACCAATTTTGCATTCAATAAAGACGAGCCGTTCCCGATCAAGACATATATTGATTACGGGCTTGATCGGGCTGTCGGCTCATTGGACGAAGAGCAGCGCGTCGATCCTATCACCGCAATGCTGGAATTCATGGGCTCCATCGGCGCCGGCGAGCAGATGTGGTTTCAGATATTGGTGCGGGCGGCCACCAAACACTTCACGGTAAAAAATAAAGACGGGGTCGAAGAGCAAGGCAAGGAATTTACCGATAAGGTCAAAGAGGTTATAAGAAAATTCAAATCTGAAGCCATTGAAAAGGATGCCGAAGGAAAACCAATTGGCGATGCCCGCATGACTCGCGGGCAGGGTGCGGTTATTGAGGCCATCGAACGCAATGCCAGCAAATTGGCATTCGATGCCGGCATGCGTGCCATCTATATCACCAAATCGGACAAGTTTGACGCCAATCGTATTGCCGGGTTGACGGGGATGGTGCGCCAATACAACAGTAATGACTTCAACGGCTTTAAACCGGACGGTCCTACGGGTTTTGATTTCCCGTGGCAAGACCTGTTAGGCACGAAAATTATCAAACGGAAGCAGTATATATTAGGAGATTACAAGAGACGGGCGTATTTTTATGGCGGATTTGATTTTAACTACCCTTCAACATTTTTGAAGTATCCGGAAATCTCCGGTAAAAAACCGTTAGTACTTTCAGCGGAAGAATTGGCCACACTCTTTCACTTGCCTGGTCGCGTGGCTGAGACATCCAGCTTTGTACGCATCGAAGCGACTAAGGCCCAGCCGCCAGCCAATCTGCCCGTCTGATCATGAAGCAATTCTTTCTCCTTATCATCCTGGGCTGTATTTTTTTGGCGGCACTGTATACGACGTATGTGGCGGCACCAAGAAATTTCCCGATACGGTACCATGTTACTGTCAGTAATGGCGAAACGTTGGCGACCATCGCCCAGCAGATGAATACCGATGGTGTTATTCGTTCACCACGCCTATTTGAGATTTTCATGCATATATTGGGTGGCGACAAAACGATCAACGCAGGGGAGTATTTCTTTGATCAACCGCTTTCGTCATTGGCTATCGCGATGCGATTTTCCGGCAAGGATTTCGGCGTTGCAAAAAACAAAGTCACGTTTCCGGAAGGATGGACCACACTCGAGATGGCCAACCATTTGCATGATATTTTTCCGGATTTCGATACCAAACAATTCCTGTTATTGGCGCACGATAAGCAAGGATATCTTTTTCCCGATACGTACGGATTTTTCCCGACACCACTACCTTCCACCGTATTGAATGACATGCAACAGCAGTACGAATTGAAAGTGGGGCCATTGCGACTGGCCATTGCGTCCTCGGGCCATACCGAAACGCAGGTCATCATCATGGCATCATTGATAGAGAAAGAAGCGCACGGCGATAATGACCGCGCTATTATCGCCGGCATCTTGTGGAACCGCATCAAAAACGGTATGCCACTGCAAGTCGACGCGGCGCCGGGCACGTACAGCAGCAGAGGATTACCTTCATCGCCGATCTGCAATCCCGGACTGGCCGCTATCAATGCTGCCATCGCCCCGACCGACTCATCATATGTCTACTATTTACATGATGCATCCGGTGCCATACACTATGCATCTACCTACGCGCAGCATCAACAAAACATTAAAAAGTACCTGCAATAACATGATTCTCTCACAACCCTTAGCATTCATAGATGTGGAAACGACCGGCTTCGAAAGCGATACGGCCGAGATTATTGAGCTGGCCGTCGTCATCGCCAAATTGAAAGACGGGGAACTGGTCGTGACTGACCAGCTCGATCTCAAGATCCGTCCCGAGCATATCGAACGCGCCGACGCGCAAGCCTTGCGCATCAACGGCTACAACGAAGCTGATTGGCTATTCGCCGTCTCCTTAGAAGACGCCATGAAATCGTTCGCCGATAAAACCGAAGGCGCGATATTTGTGGCGCATAACCTTGCGTTTGATTACAGCTTCATCAAGCAGGCTTTCAAAACTACTGGCATCGAGAATAAGATGCACTATCAAAAGTTCGACACTATCAGCATTGCATTTGCCATGCTGCATGAAAACGATGACATGAACAAGTTGTCCCTCAAGGCGCTGACTGAATACTATGGCGTCGAAAACAAAAAAGCTCACTCCGCCTTCGCCGACAGCTACGCCACGTACGAATTATTCAAGAAGATGTTTAAGCTGTGAGTGAGGATAAAAAGAAAATTTTCGTGGGGATTTCCGGCGGAGTGGACAGCTCGGTCGCGGCTTTGTTGTTGCAACAGCAAGGCTATGACGTGCAGGGCATATTTGTGAAGACCTGGAGTCCCGATTGGCTGCCGTGCACCTGGGTGGATGAGAAGCGTGATGCCATGCGTATTTGCGCGGCATTGGATATTCCTTTTCACTTTTTGGATGCCAGCGAGGAATATAAGCAGGGCGTTGCTGATTACATGATCAGCGAATACAAGCTCGGCCGCACGCCCAATCCGGATGTGTTATGCAACAAGATCATAAAGTTTGGTGCCATGTGGCGCTATGCCCAAGCGCATGGCGCGGATGGCATCGCTACCGGACATTATTGTCGAAAGGTCGAAGACTCTGAGCATCATTCAATGAATGTTTCGATGATGCGAAGGGCAGCAGATCTCGCCAAAGACCAATCCTATTTTTTATGGATGATAGAAAAAGACCTGTTGCCAAAGATTCATTTTCCCATCGGTCATTTGCATAAAAATGAAGTCAGAAAGATTGCTGAAAAAGCCGGCTTGTTTACCGCCACCAAGAAAGACAGCCAAGGCATTTGTTTCTTGGGCGAAGTCGATATGAAAGAATTCTTGCGACATTATATTGATCAGCAGTCGGGTATGGTACTGAATGAAGAGGGAACTATCGTCGGCGAACACGACGGCGTCTGGTTCTACACGCTCGGTGAACGTCATGGTTTTCGTATCACCGAAAAGGTGACCGATCGCAGCCCGTACTATATTGTCACTAAAGATATTGAAAAGAATACGCTGACCGTCGCGCGTTCCTTGAACGATGCACAAAGAAAGAACGATGAGGTGGCCGTGCGATTGCGCGATACCAATTGGTTTGTTGAGCCGGCAGCGGAAAGGGAATACACCGCGCAGATTCGCTATCACGGAGTATTTTTGCCGGTCATGATAGCGGACAAAAATACCGTCACCCTGACCTGCAGCGAACCTATTCCGCTCGGCCAATCCATAGTTATATATGAAGCAGAAAAAGTACTAGGAGGTGGGGTTATTGACTTTATACTAAAATAGTGCTATAATAAATTCAGAAAACTTAAAAAATAAAAACTTGAAAAATATAAAAACCATAGTGATCGCAATGGCGCTGGGCGTCATGTCACTAACCATCGTTGGGTGCAGAGAACTTGTATGTAGCGTTGCTGCAGGCGCAGCTGCCGGACTGGTCACTGGAGTATTAGTCCAAGACTATTATTATCAGGGAGTGCCGGTATATTGTGGATATCGCAATGAAAGATATTACAATTCTTATTATCGCGGGTATCAGTACCGCAGAGTGCAATATTATTATTACACTCAAGGCTACGATCAGGTTCCCATTAATGGCGGACTAAGGTGGTGCAGTAGGCGTCAATGGTAATGCTGAAAATGCGGTACGAAAGCATATCATTTTTAAAAAAATGATATGCTTTTTTTATTTCCCCGTTGCGCTATACTGTCTGCATGATAAACGCAATTTTAGTGAATGACATTTATATCAAATTATTCATGGCCATGCTCTTGGGCATGATACTCGGTGTCGAACGTTTCGTGGCACACAAGACTGCCGGTATGCGCACCTATACCTTAGTATCACTGGGAGCGGCCATGTTCGTTATTATTTCTCAATTGGTGACTACTCAATACGGCTTGCCGACCTATGACTTCCACTTGGTGGCGGCTATCGTGTCTGCGGCCGGTTTCTTGGGGGTCGGTTCCATCATTCGCAGTGATATGAAAGTCATCGGCATCACCACGGCAACCGGGCTCTGGGTCGCGACCGGTATCGGCATGGCCTGCGGCTTCGGTTTCTATGTCTTGGCGGCTACCGTCACCATGCTGGCACTCTTCGCATTCATCGTCTTGTGGTTCCTGGAAAAACAACTCAGCAAACTCGCTATCATGAAGCAAGACATCGCTCCCCATTTGGAAAAGGAAGTGTAATATGAAGGCCTCAAAATATAAAACGGAATGGAACCTGGGCTTGCTCTATAAAAACGAAAAAGACCCGCAGATAGAAAAAGATATTAAGGTTATTGAGAACGCCTTTGCTTCTTTTGAAAAGAAATATAAAGGCAAGGATTTTACTAGTACTCCCAAAAAACTGTGCGCTGCGCTAGAAGAGTATGAAAAATTAATAGGAATTGCTGATAGTAAACCTATAATTTATTTAATGTTAGCAAACGATATGGATACAGCTAACTCGACCATTACTGCCTTGGAAGCGGTAATAAACCAGCGCCTGCAGAAAGCAAGCAATAAAATTATTTTCTTCGAGCTATTAATTGCTCAAATTTCAAAAGAGCAACAAACTACGTATTTAAACCATAGTTCTCTAAAGCACTTTTCCTATCATTTGAAGAAAATTTTTGACACCGCAAAATATAACCTTTCTGAAAAAGAAGAACGGTTACTCGGTTTAGTGTATCAAACTAGTAAAAAAATGTGGGTTGATGCAAACAAAAAATTAGTAAGCGAGCAAGCAGTTTTACATAAAAATAAAATGATCCCGATCTCTCAGGCCACGGAAATAATTCAGGATTTACCCAAACAAGAAAGAAGAAAATTACGAAAAGATATTAATACTACCTTAAAATCAATCAGCCATCTGGCAGAAGCGGAATTGAATGCCATTGTTAATTTTAAAAAAATAACCGATGAAGTCCGAGGGTTAAAATACCCTTTCACTTCAACAGTACTTCGCTATGAAAATGATGAGAAAGAAGTATTAGATCTGGTGAGTAGTGTTACCAAGGCCTTTCCGCTTAGTCATAGATATTATAAATTGCACGCGAAGCTTTTAGGCGAACAAAAGATTTTTGTTGCAGATTTATATGCTCCTATTGGGGAAATCAAAAAGAAATTTGATTATGAAACTGCAATTTCTTTGATAAAAAGAGGTTTTGAAAAATTTGGCCTTGAGTACAATACTATATTTGAAGGATATCTGATGAAAGGCCAGATAGACGCATTTCCGCGGAAAAGAAAGCGTGCGGGCGGGTACTGTATGTTCCATGCTCAGTTACCAGTCTTTATACTTCTTAATTTTACTAATAACGTAAAATCGGTACAAACACTTGCTCATGAAATGGGGCATGCTATTCATTCTGAATTAAGTAGAAAAAATACTCCCCTATATCAAGATTTTACTACTTCTGTAGCAGAGGTCGCCAGTACTTTCTTTGAACAATTTATCGCCGAGGAACTGGGAGGAAATCTTTCCGAAGAGGATCAGTTTATCTTACTTCATGATCAGGTAGGAAGAGATATTATGGTCATTATGCGCCAAATTGCATGCTTTAATTTTGAAGTTGATTTACATGAAAGTATTCGCAAAGAAGGAAAAATTTCAAAAGAAGCCATGGCGGCAATGATGAACAAACACATGCAATCCTATATGGGAAGTGCTGTGGAACTAGGAGAGGAAGAGGGGTATACATTTGTATCCTGGAGCCATATTCGATCATTTTTCTATGTGTATAGCTATGCGTATGGATTATTAATTAGTAAGGTGTTATATCAAAAATGGAAAGAGAATAATTCTTACAAAACAAAAATTGAGCAATTTCTCAGTGCCGGCGGCTCCATGAGTCCAAAGGATATTTTCAAATCAATCGGCATTACCACCAACAAGGCATTCTTTGAGGCGGGATTGAAAGGCATCGAAGCGGATATCAACAAACTCGAAAAGCTCGCTAAAAAGTTCAAGAAAATCTAAATTTGGGAGCTAAGCTCCCAAATAAAATTCCATTCGGCGACCTGGTCGCCGAATTAAAGAAAATATAAAGCGTAGAGGTCGAGTTACTGCACCAGGAGGTCCGACCTCCTGGAAGGGTCTAGCGGGATTTCATATTCGATGATATGGTTAAAAGAGTTGAACCTTTAAATAAATGGATTATGAATATTTCATCAATATCCCCCGAACAGCATCAAAAGAATCTTGAGCGTTTGCGTCAGCTAAACAAAGATTTGCCGCCTGATGATGTTAAAATCCTTCTTCGACTGGATCGAGATGTTTCTTATGAAGAAGTAATCAAGGACACCGTAACAATGCTAAATGGATTGGAAACTTACATTAAGAATGGCCATAGCCTGGAGGGACTGCCTCAGGAAATTCGGGATACGTTTGGCGAAATTCGTGTTTACAGCACTTCAGACAGGGTTGCCTAATCTCTACCCGCAACTCTTAAAGCCCCGCTTACAACGTGGCTTTTTTTATTACCTATTTTTTGCTACAGTATCTCCATGACGTCCTCAGAAATCAGACAGCGGTTTATAGACTTTTTCGCCAAAAGGGGACACGCATTTTTGCCCAGCGCTTCACTGGTACCCAAGAACGATCCGTCGGTGCTTTTCAATACGGCCGGCATGCAGCCGTTGGTGCCGTACTTGCTCGGTCGTCCGCATCCCTTGGGTAACCGTTTGGTCAGCGCGCAAAAATGTATCCGTACTGGCGACATCGAAGAAGTCGGCAATCACAAGAACCTGACATTTTTCGAAATGTTGGGCAACTGGTCCTTAGGTGACTATTTCAAGGAAGACGCTATCGGATGGAGTTTCGAATTCCTGACTTCAAAGGAAGAAGGTCTGGGCTTGGATCCGAATCGACTCTATATCACAGTCTTTGAAGGCGATGAAAATGCGCCGCGCGACCTGGAGGCGGTGGAGATCTGGAAGCAATACATTCCCGAAGATCGTATTTATTTCTTGCCCGCCAAAAATAATTGGTGGAGTGTTGGAGATAATGGGCCATGCGGACCAGACACGGAAATGTTTTATGATGTCACGCCGGAAGGCTTGGGTACCATGACACACGAGCAATATGTCGCCGCTGATGATATCGGCACGGTAGTGGAGATCTGGAATGACGTGTTCATGCAATATGAAAAGAAGAATGGCCAAATCATCGGCAAGCTTGAACAAGTAAATGTCGATACAGGAACAGGATTAGAACGGGCGGTGATGGTTGCTCAAGGCAAATCAAACGTTTACGACACCGATATGTTCGCTCCGGTCATGGCCTTCCTGCGTCAGCATGCGGAAAATTATTCGGAAAGAAGCGCGCGCATCGTAGCCGACCATATTCGTGCCGCAACGTTCTTGATCGCCGATGGAGTACTTCCTTCCAACAAAGACCAAGGCTATATTTTGCGCCGTATCATTCGTCGAGCAGTCTTGAAACTGCGTACCTTGCTGGTGCCGTTTGCTGCCAATGCCGCGACTCATATCATCAATCACTATGTTGAATTTTATGCTGCTGCGTATCCGGAATTGTTACAGACTGATATCAATGCCATTTTTGCGCTTGAGGAAAATAAGTTTCAAAAGACACTGCAAAGCGGCTTGCGCGAATTTGACAAGACATTTCCACAGCGAGTTGATCCTTTCATGTTGGCAACCACTTACGGCTTTCCCATTGAAGTGACGGAAGAATTGGCGTTGGAAAAAGGTATGACGATCGATCGCGTATTGTTTGATACACAAATGAAAGCCCACCAAGATGCTTCTCGGGCCGGAGCGGCCGCAAAGTTCAAAGGTGGCTTGGCGGACACGGGAGAAAAAACGACTAAGCTCCATACCGCGCACCATTTATTGCTTGCAGCATTACAAAAAATATTGGGATCAGCAGTGCATCAACGGGGCAGCAATATTACCCCCGAACGATTGCGTATTGATTTCTCTTTCGATTGCAAGATGACTGATGAAGAAAAAAATGCTGTTGAACAGCAAGTTAACGAATGGATCTCTACTAACCACACTGTCTGTCGTCGCGAAATGCCTCGCGTGGAAGCGGAACTGTTGGGCGCGGAAATGGAATTCGGCACCAAGTATCCCGATATTGTTTCCGTCTATTATATAAGTCCTTCGACTAGCGCTCAGGACGATACTATGGCTGAGGCCATCAGCATCGAATTCTGCGGCGGTCCTCATGTCGAACAAACCTCCGGTCTTGGTACGTTCAAAATCCAAAAAGAAGAAGCCGTCGCTGCCGGCATCCGCCGCATCAAGGCCACACTTTCGTAAAAAATTTTCGTAAATACTCTCGGTTGCTGCTATACTATACGCATGTCTTCCAAAGCCACAGCCATTGCTGTCTTTGATATTAGCTCGAGCAGTGTCGGCGGCGCGCATGCGCTTATTGAACGTGATCCTCATGATGAAAATAAAACAGCAGTGACATTGTTGGTGCAAGAACGCTGTGACAGCGGGTTGGAAGAGGAGATCAACATCGAGCGATTCATCGAGGATACCGCCAAGGCATTGGAAGTGGTGATCAGTCATGTTCGCACCGCCGATGTGCATCACCCTTCATATATTCAGGTCGTCTTGAGTTCGCCGTGGTACAACGCCTACACGCGCACCATTGCTCACAAAAAAGAAACATCCTTTACTTGCACCCAACGACTGGTCGACTCATTGATTGAAAAAGAAGTGGCATCTTTATTGAAAGAGTCCTCAACTGCCGGCGCGGCCTTCGGCAGTTATTTCAAGGTGGCCGAACAGCATATTGCCCAGATTACTTTGAATGGCTATCCCACCATCGACCCGTATGGCAAAAAAACCCAATCACTGGAGATCATATTGAATGTTACTCTGATTCCCGATGTCATTGCCGAGCGTTTTACCGGCATTATCCGTCGCAGTTATGGCAACCGCACCATCCAAGTCACTACCGGTCCCAATGCCGCGTTCGTGGCATTGCGTGACAATGGCGGCATCGCGCCCGACTGTGTCATCATCGATGCCGGCGAAGAAGTGACCGATATAGCATTTGTAAAAAATGATCTGCTGGTATCGCACCATTCTTTCCCGGTCGGTACCTATGAACTGTATCGCAGCCTTAGCGAACACACCAGCGGTACTCATGAAGCCCGCTCACTGGTGGAAGCACATCGATTGAAAAAGCTCTCGCCGGGCAGCAGTCGCAGCGTTGAAAAAGCTCTCCACGTATTTGCCGGTATTTGGCAAAAAGCCTTCCATCAGGTTCTCGATCAAGGGCAGAGTGGTTTTCGTTTTCCGGCCCAGTGTTACGTCATAGCCGATCATCGTTTTGAAACAGTCTTCACGACCCTGCTGACCTGCGATCCCTTTCTACTCCACAATGCCATAGCCTCTCAGGTACGAGTCACTTTTGTCGACAGTATTCATTTTTCCGCCCATATCAAAGCGGTTACCGCCGATCATACGGACATTTCCTTGGCCATAGGCGCGCTTTTTATGGAACGATTATTATAACACTTTCATGACACTGAAACTGTACGATGTTATCCGCAAGGATCATAAGGCAAAAGGAAATACTGACTTGGATAAAGAGGCGGTGCTTCCTGCTCCCAAACCATCTGCTCGTCGCAAGGCCATCCTGCAGGCTGAAAAAGAAATAGTGACCGAGGTCAGCCACCTGCCATCGCGCTGGAAAAAGATTCTGGTCATCGGTCTGGCGTTGCTGTTTATGGGCGGACTCTATCTGGTCGGGGTATTTTTTGTACACGCGACCGTGACGGTGACCGAACGACGTATACCTTTTTCACTGTTCGATGCGCAACTGGAAGTGGCCAATGAAAAGAATGTCGATCCGGGAAGATTGTCATTTCAAACCATGACGGTGACCGATTCGGTGACTCGCGAAGTCTTCGCTTCTGCCATGACGACCAGCACTGCCAAAGCCGCCGGTCAAGCCGTCATTTTCAATCAATACAGCAAAAGCAGTCAAACCGTGCGCAGCGGCACGACGCTAAGCGGCGCCAATAATGAGAAGTATGTCACCAATGCCGCTGTCACCGTACCCGGGTATACCGGATACGGTGCCAATAAAGTTGCCGGCAGCGCCACGGTAGCGATCACTGCCGCCGGACTGGGGCCAGTGTACAACTCTAACGGCACCACTTTCACTATTAGCGGTTGGAGCGGGTCCAACACCAGACTCTTCTATGCCACTTCGGCCGGAGCCATCACTGGCGGACAAAACGGGGCGGTCCATATTCTTTCTGATAATGACAAGCAGCAAGCCTTGGCCACCTTGCAAGCGGCATTGGCAGAAAAATTGTCTCGCGAAACTCGCGCCCAGATTCCCAATGATTTGGTGACATTTCCCACACTGCAGTTCACTTCTATCGATGGTGCTGCTTCCGTCATGCAAGGCAATACGATCCAATACCCGGTGACATTAAAAGGAAGCATGGTATCTTATTTGTTGCCGCGGCAAGGCCTGCAACAAGCCATTGCCGGCAAAGCCATCAGCGATCAGATATATCCGACCGTCAATATTCCTGATTTCGGAGCGGTGCATGTTGAGCCGGTTTCTCCATTGCCGGCCGATCCGAACAATATTCCGGACTCTATTACCTTGTCCATTTCCGGGCAGGGAACCATTATCACCAAAGTGCCGCTGGCCACGGTTCGCCAATCAGTTCTCGGCATCCCGCGTGCTTCATTTATAGGCGCTTTGGCGGGTATTCAAGAGATAGATACTGCCCGATACTCGCTCTCTCCTTTTTGGGCGCCCTATTTTCCGTATAAACCCGATCGTATAACGGTTCAATTTCAGTAAATACTTGACCTGATGAGTAAATTTTAGTATAGTGTCTTTTGTCAATGGCAACGCAAGAAGAACCAGTTAGAGGTACTGTCAAAGAAGCCCTTCCCAATACTATGTTTCGGGTAGAGCTGGAGAAGGGAGGAGATCAGGGCGAAACACTGGTGTGTTATTTAGCCGGAAAGATGCGCTTGCACCGCATTAAGGTATTAATAGGCGATACCGTCGAGGTTTTACTCGATCCCTACGGTGGAAAAGGACGTATTGTCAGAAGGATATAAGTAGTATATACTACTCCAGCTTTTATGAAGATTAAATCAACGGTCAAAAAAATGTGTGACAAATGCAAGATTGTGAAGCGCAATCGCCATTTGCTCGTGATCTGCGATAACCCAAAACACAAGCAAAAACAATAAAAAAATATATGCGTATTTTAGGTATAACCATTCCAAATGAAAAGCGACTTGATATTGGTCTGACCACCCTCTATGGTATCGGTCGTGCCACCGCCAACAAAGTATTGAAAGATGCCGGCGTGGATCCTGAGACCAAGCCGACCGAGATCTCTCTCGATCAGGAGAACCATATTCGTAAGAATATCGAAGACCGTACTATCGAAGGAAACCTCAAGCGTGAGATCTCTGGAAACATCAAGCGTTTGAAAGATATCAAAGCATACCGCGGCGTGCGTCACACTCGCCGATTACCAGTCAAAGGACAGCGCACCAAAACTAATTCCCGTACCGTTCGCGGTAATGTGCGAAATACCATGGCCAGCGGTCGTCGTAAGGAGAGTAAGACATAAATAATATGGGAAAGAAACGAATCGCAACTCAAGAAGGACAACTAGTGGACGCTGACAAGCGCGGACGCGCTGTTGGGCGCACCCCGAAAAAGAAACTCACTACAGCCGTATTAGCGATTGAAGCTACTTTTAATAATACCAAAGCAGTGGTCAGTGATCCGAAAGGCAACATCCTTTTCTGGTCTTCATCCGGCTCTCTGGGATTCAAAGGCGCAAAGAAAGGCACGCCATTTGCCGCTTCCAAAGTAGGGGAAGTATTGTCTGAAAAGGCGACGACGGCCGGTATCAAAGAAGTCAATGTGGTGGTCAAAGGCGTGGGCAGCGGCCGTGAACCGTTGATTCGCGCGTTTGTCGGAACGGGTATCGAACTATTATCAATCAAGGATCGGACTCCGGTGCCGCACAACGGTCCCAAGGCCAAGAAGCCTCGAAGAGTATAGTAATAATATAAACGTATGAAATTAGGAGCAAAATACAAAATGTGTCGTCGTTTGGGTTCTGGAGTGTTCGAGAAATGCCAGACTCCAAAATATCTTTTATCTGAAGCCAAGAAATCAAAGGTAGGCAAAGGCAAGCGCCCGAAAGCATTATCTGGTTTCGGTACACAGCTTATCGAGAAGCAAAAAGTGCGTTTTTCTTACGGTATCAGTGAACGTCAACTCTCAAACTATGTGAAGAGCGCCAACACCGTAAAAGGTATGCCGGTAACCGACAAGCTCTATGAAGAATTGGAAAACCGTCTTGATAATGTGGTCTACCGTCTCGGTTTCGCCCACACCCGTCGCTTCGCGCGACAACTCGTTTCTCACGGTCACTTTATCGTCAATGGCAAGAAAACAACAGTGGCGTCACAGACCGTCCATATCGGCGATATTGTGGCGGTGCGTGAAGGATCTCGCAAGAGTCCGATCTTCACTGATTTTAGTACAAAGGTAAAAAATTATACTTGGCCAAAATGGCTCAAACTTACCCCTGAAGCATTGCAGGCAGAAGTGGTAGCAAAGCCGAAAAATGAAGAACTATTTCTTCAACTGGACACCGTTCTTGAGTTCTACAGTCGTTAATAGAACACAACATTGCACTAATTACAAAATAATGGTACTATATATCACTATATGAGCGAGCAAAAAATCATTCTTCCATCAAAACCAAAAGCAGTACTTGAAGAGGGCAACAAAGGCATATTTGAAATTGATGGCTTGGTCCCAGGCTACGGATATACTCTCGGCAACTCCCTTCGACGCATCATTCTTTCCTCGCTTCCCGGTGCGGCCATTACTGCGGTAAAAATCGACGGCGTATCACATGAATTTTCTACCATCGAAGGCGTCAAGGAAGATGTCATCACTCTTTTGTTAAATCTGAAAAATGTCCGCTTCCAATTGGTGGGGGATGAACCGGCAAAAGTTTCTTTTTCCGCGAAAGGACCGAAGATCGTTACCGCCGCTGACATCAATGCCAAAGGCGCCGTATCTATTTCCAATACTGACCAATACGTCTGTGAGATCACCGGTAAGGCGGCACTGAACGTCGAAGTGACCATTGAACGCGGTTTGGGATTTGTGCCCCGTGACGCGCACCACAAGCAAAAAGCCGACATCGGCACTATTTTCTTGGATGCTATCTTTTCTCCTATTCGTCGCGTGAGCTACGATGTGGAGGAAATGCGTGTCGGTGACAAGACCAACTTCAACCGCTTGCGCATGACCATCGAAACCGACGGTACTATCACTCCTCGTGAAGCGCTTGAAACATCAGTCAACACCATGATCGAACAGTTGGCGGCCATCGTGTCTGTCGACAGTGGCAAGATCATTGCGGAGATCCAGGCGGCCACGGCTGCCAAGATTCCGGTTATGGAAAATAGCGCACACACCGAAGAAGAATCAGCGGTCAACGATGAAGAAGTTGATGTCACTGATGTATTGAAGAATCGCATTGACGCCATCGGCCTTTCAACCCGTACTCTGAATGCGTTATCAGCGGCAAATATCCGCACTGTCGGAGGCATTGCCCGCAAGCGCGTTGACGACCTTTTGGAAATCGACGGTATTGGCGATAAAGGCATCACCGAGATCAAGGAAGCTTTGGCTCAGTTTAACTTGTCATTAAAGGACTAATACGATATACTACGGACCTTAGGAAATATTTATGCGACACCACAATGCCAACAGAAAATTCGGCCGTTCATCCAACCAGCGCCACGCCCTTTTGAAAGGCCTTGCGGCATCGCTCATTACCCATGGCCGCATTTTGACGACTGAGGCCAAAGCCAAAGAACTGCGTCCTAACGTCGAAAAATTGGTGACCAAAGCTAAAAATCCGACTTTGGCGGCTCGCCGTCTGTTACTTTCCGGCTTTTATAATAATGAAATCGTGGTCAGCAAGCTTATCAGTGACATTGCTCCTCGCTATGCGGAACGTCCGGGCGGCTATACTCGCATCGTGAAGCTGGCTCCTCGCAAGGGCGATGCCAGCCCAATGGCTATTATTGAATTCGTCATCTAATATTTGAATTATGAACCACACTATTGATGCAACAGAAAAATCACTCGGCCGTCTCGCTTCAGAAGTAGCGGCACTTCTTATTGGTAAAAATCAGACTGATTTTGCGCGTAACGTGCTTTCCGGTAACACCGTGACAGTAGTCAACGCCGGCAAATTGAGAGTCAGCCCAAAGAAGATGAAAGAAAAATTTTATAATCGGTACTCCGGCTATCCAGGCGGCTTGAAAGAGCTCAGTATGGCTCACGTAGTCGAAAAGAAAGGATACCGTGAAGTTATCACTATCGCCGTCAAAGGTATGCTTCCTGATAATAAGCTCAAGAAAGGCATGATGAAAGCGCTAACAGTAACTGAATAATATATAGCTATGGCAACAACAAAGAAACAATATGTGGAAACAATCGGACGACGCAAAACTGCAACAGCACGCGTGCGTATTAGTACTGCGACCAAGGCAAGTTATTTGATCAACGACAAGGACTTGGCGACTTATTTCCCGACAGAAGAATTACAAAAGATCGTCACTGATCCTTTCAGAATCGCTGACAAAGCCTATGCGGTATCCGTACATGTGAAAGGTAGCGGTATCCACTCTCAAGCAGAAGCAGTTCGTCACGGACTTGCTCGCGCGCTTGTGGTAGAAGATGAATCTGATAAGACCAAACTCAAACAAGAAGGATTCTTGAAGCGTGACCCTCGCGCCAAAGAACGCCGCAAATTCGGTCTCAAAAAGGCCCGCAAAGCCCCACAGTGGTCCAAGCGTTAAAATAAAAAAACTCTTTAGGCAAGGCCTAAAGAGTTTTTTTATTTGCGAATTTTTTGTATAATCAAGCATATGAAAGACGATGAATATAACTCCGTAGTACAGTCAGATGAAATTGAGGCGCCTAATGTGGCCACCCATACGGAGATTGACCAGGATGCGGACATGGTGTTTGAGGCGAGTGATGAAGAGGGCGGTGTATTGAGCAGCGGCAAGAAAATGAAAGATTTGCGCGAGAAGATCGCCGCATTGACCAAAGAAAAACAGGAATACCTGGATGGCTGGCAGCGTTCGCGCGCGGATTATGCCAACCTGCAAAAGACGACCGATGAGGATCGTAAGCGCATGCGCGGTTTGATTGAGGAGAATTTCATCGAGGATTTGTTGCCGGTGGTGGATAGTTTCGCCATGGCCATGAGCAATAAGGAAGCCTGGGAAAAAGTCGATGCCAACTGGCGCACTGGCGTAGAATACATCTATCAGCAAATGATGACCGTTTTGAAAGATCGCGGCTTTGCCACATTCGGCACTCTCGGCGATACCTTTGACCCGACGCTTCACGAAGCTGTTTCAGAAACCGAAACCGACGACGCTGCTCTGGAACACAAAATTTCCACTGTACTGCAGCAAGGATACAAATTGGGAGACAATATTCTTAGAGCTGCCCGCGTGTCCGTCTATAAAATAAATTTGGGAGCTTAGCTCCCAAATTTATTTTTTAAGGATTTCTGAGAAAGCCCTTTCTGTGGCTTCGTCGAGAGTGTTGGTTACAAAAATCATGATTTCAGTCGTGAGAGCGAGGTCTTTTTTGATATTCATGAACAGGTGTTCGAACGGGTAAGGGGAGATCCAGACGGAATTTTTCAATAAAATGAAACCGGCTTTTTTGAGCAGGTAACGCAAGCCGTCGCGTTCGGACTTGCGGTCTTCAGGCAAATCCAAAAGAATGATGCGCCATTTGCCGTCCCAGTTGGGGTCTACCAGAGAGGTTTTAGTTTCCAGGTTGTAGCTTATAGCCTTGCGCTTGCCTTCGCGTGTCAGGCGGGTATAGGGCTGTTGGCTGGAATGGTGCGTTTCGACCAAGCCAGCTTCGTGGAGGCCTTTCAGTGACCGATTAAGAGCGTAGGTTCCCCCCATACTGTCTTTCAGTTCGGTTATGGAAATGGCGGGTTTTGAGGCCAAAAGTGCCAGTATTTTTTGAGAATAATTCCTACGAATAGCCATAGTTGCATAATATCAAACCATTGCTATAATATCAACATGTATTTCACGACCGTGAAATATAAGTATAACGACGTTATACTTATAAATTAAAGAGAAAAACTGAGCTAGGAAATACAGATTAAAAAGTACTCAATTTATTGGAAATTTATCAATTTAAATTAAAGCAAAACATGGCAAAAATCATTGGAATTGACCTTGGAACCACGAACTCAGCTGTCGCCATCATTGAAGGCGGACAGCCAAAAATTATCGAAAACATAGAAGGAGCACGCACCACTCCTTCTATTGTCGCACTCGGCAAAAACGGTGACATCTTGGTTGGCTTGCTGGCAAAGCGCCAAGCCATTACCAATCCGCAAAATACCATTTACGGTATCAAGCGCTTCATGGGTCACAAGTATGACGATGCCGGCATGGACAAAGTCATCAAGACTTCTCCTTTCAAGGTTTCCAAAGGAGCTGATGGTGGTATTTTGGTAAAACTTGGGGATAAGGATTATCGTCCGGAAGAAGTGTCTGCCATGATTCTGCAAAAAATTAAGACAGATGTGGAAGCCAAGCTGGGCGAGAAGATCACCGAAGCCATCATCACCGTGCCGGCTTACTTCGACGACGCGCAACGCAAGGCGACCAAAGACGCGGGAGCGATTGCCGGTCTCGATGTCAAACGTATCATCAATGAACCGACTGCGGCGGCCTTGGCCTACGGCTTGAATACCAAGAAAGACGAGAAGATCGTGATCTTCGACTTGGGCGGCGGCACGTTTGACGTGTCAGTATTGGAAGTGTCAGACGATGTCATCGAAGTGAAGTCGACTGACGGCGACTCCATGATGGGCGGTCGCGATATCGACCTCAAGATCATGAATTGGATCGCAGGAGAATTCAAAAAGCAATCCGGTATCGATGTTATGGGTGATCCGCTAGCATTGCAACGTTTGGACGAAGCGGCGGAAAAAGCCAAGATCGAGCTTTCCACCACCTTGGAAACGGAAATCAACATTCCTTTCATCACTTCGACTGATGCCGGCCCTCAGCACTTGCTGTTGAAAATGAGCCGCGCGCAATTGGAAGAATTGGCGAATGAATTCGTTACCGCATCTCTTGATATCACCAAGCGTGCCCTTGATGCATCAGGATTTAAAATCACCGATATCAACGAAGTCATCTTGGTCGGTGGCCAGACCCGCATGCCGAAGATCGTGGAACAGGTAAAGGCGTATTTTGGCAAGGAACCGAACTTGTCTATCAATCCTGATGAAGTCGTAGCACTCGGCGCTGCCGTGCAAGCCGGAGTGTTGCAAGGCGATGTCAAAGATGTGCTGTTGCTCGATGTTATTCCACTCTCATTGGGTATTGAAACCATGGGCAATGTGGCGACCAAACTGGTTGAGCGCAACACCACCATCCCGTCATCAAAATCACAAGTCTTTTCGACGGCGGCGGACAATCAGACTAGTGTGGAGATCCATATCGTGCAAGGCGAACGCCCAATGGCGGCCGATAATAAGTCATTGGGACGATTCATTCTTGATGGCATCCCGCCGGCACCGCGCGGCATGCCGCAGATCGAAGTCAGCTTTGATGTCGATGCCAACGGCATATTGAATGTCAAAGCCACCGACAAGGCCAGCGGCAAGGAGCAATCCATTCGTCTGGAAGCGTCTTCCGGACTTACTGCTGATGATATCGAGCGCATGAAGAAGGATGCCGAGCTGCATGCCAAGGAAGACCAGGAAAAGAAAATGTTGGCTGATGTCAAAAATTCTGCTGACATGAATATCTTCACCGCGGAAAAGGCATTGCAAGACAATGCTGAAAAAATTCCGGAAGATATCAAGACGGCGGTCACTGCCAAAATCGGTGAATTGAAAACCGTAAAAGAGGGAACTGACAAAGCGGCGATTGAAACAAAAATTCATGAACTTTCAGCAGAAATGCAGAAGATTGGAGAACATATGAATGCTTCGGCTAACGCCTCAGCATCTGCCGATAGCGCTCCTGCCGCTGAAGAAGTGGTAAAGGACGCTCCTGCAGAAGAAGCTCCGACAGAGCCGGCTCAATAAATAAAATACAAAAGTGTTAGGTACTCGGTACCTAACAAAGACCCCTAGTCGGGATCTTTGTGTTGTGCTATAGTGTTTGGACTATGAACAAGAAACGAAAAATTGCCGCGAAAAAGAAGCGAAAGGCGGATGGAAAGACAGTGTCATTACGCCATCGTTAGATGGCGTAATGACACTGAGCGAAGTCGAAGGGTCTGATACTCTAAGAAAAAACCCTCCTTTAAAGGAGGGTTTTTTCGTGCTATAATACCCATATGAGCAAAGACTATTACGACATTTTGGGAGTGCAAAAGAAGGCTTCAAAAGACGAGATCAAGAAGGCTTTCCACAAATTGGCGCACAAATACCACCCCGACAAGAATGGTGGTGACGACGCCAAATTCAAAGAGGTCAACGAAGCCTACCAAGTACTCTCCAATGACGGCAAGCGCGGGCAATACGATCAGTTTGGTTCTGCTGGTCCGACTATGGGCGGCGCTGGCTATGGCGGCGGCTTCGAAGGATTTGATTTCTCGCAATTCAACCAAGATGGTGGGTTCGGTTTTGATATGGGAGATATTTTTGGCGAGATGTTCGGTGGCGGCAATCGCCGCGCCAAGAACCGTCGCGGTGCCGATTTGCAAACCAGCATCACGTTGGACTTCAAGGAAGCAGTCTTCGGTGCCGACAAGGAAATTCGCGTTACCAAGCCCTCGACCTGCAATACTTGTCATGGCAATGGCGCCAAGTCTGGCACCGAGCTTCACACGTGTACCCAATGCAACGGCAGCGGCGTGGTAAAGAATATCCAACGCACTATCCTTGGTTCCATTGCCACCACGCAAATCTGCAGCAAGTGCGAAGGTACAGGCAAGATCCCTAAGGAACCATGTCAGACCTGTAAAGGCAAGGGTGTGGTCAACGAACCTCGCACCATCAAGGTTTCAGTGCCTGCCGGTATTCAGAACGGCGAAACGTTGCGCCTGCAAAACATGGGCGAAGCCATCAAGGGCGGCCCGTCCGGCGACCTGTATGTGCATATCGCGGTGACTCCTCACCGCACTATTACTCGCGCCAATTATGATCTGGTCTCGACGCTTTCGATCAAACTGACTGACGCATTGCTTGGCGCGCAATATGCCGTTGAAACGTTGGATGGCTCCATGCCACTGACCATTCCGGCTGGCACCAAGATCGGCGATACGGTCGTATTGAAACAGCACGGCGTCCCTCACGGCTCCAGCAAGCGTGGCAACTTCATCGTCAAGCTCAATATCGCATTGCCGGAGAAGCTCTCCAAGCGCGCCAAGGAAGTCATTGAAGAGCTTAAAAAGGAAGGAATATAGTATAATAAAACGACATGGCATCCATTGAAGAATTGCGGGCAGACCGACTAAAAAAGAAAGCATTGCTCGAAGCAAATGGCATGAACCCGTATCCGGCGGAAAGCCATCGCACGGACACCATAGAAGTGTTTCTTGGGCGTTTTAATGAATACGAAGCAAGTAAAGAAACACGCACGCTGGCTGGCCGAGTCATGAGCAAGCGCGGCCAAGGCGGCATTGCCTTCTGCGACCTGTATGACGGCACGCAAAAAGTCCAGGCATTTTTTAAGGCCGATGAGATGGACAAATCAGTCTACGACCTTTTCAATGACACCGTCGACATCGGTGATTTCATCGAAGTGACCGGCATTGCCTACACAACCCAACGCGGCGCACCGAGCATTTTTGCCAGGGGCTGGACGATGCTGACCAAAAG
>JAYVMR010000019.1:0-5257 GCA_043758875.1 Candidatus Nomurabacteria bacterium
GTATCGGTACTGATGCGAATCAAGCGAGAATCGTGCATATATAACGTATGGTACCATCGCGGTACTTTGCTTACAAGTCTTGCAGTAAGGAGGGAGTAATGAGATCTTTTTCAAACGGGCCGACGACTGACAGGTTGGCGTGCTTTTCGATGAATATCTTCCGGGCCAGGCGCTGGATATCGGCGGCAGTGACCTTCATGTATTCTTTCGTCAATTGCTCAGGGGTTTTGTACTTACCTTTCAATAAAATCTGACTGGCATAAAATCCGGCAATACTGTCGCTCGATTCAAGTCCCAAGCGCATCATGCCCAGTGTGTATTCCTTGACCTTGTTGAGTTCTGCGGGAGACACCAGAGTAGTTTTTATTTCTTTCAAGATAGTGATGATGCTGCCGACAATTTCCGCGAAGCGAGTCTTGTCGATACCGGCGGCAATGCTGAAGATGCCATGGTCGATGAATGATTCCTGATCGGCGCGCACATAGTAGGCCGCGCCCATCTCTTCGCGCAATTGCAAAAACAATCGTGAGCTCATGCCCCCGCCCAAAATGGTCGACAATAATGACACGGCTGCACTGTCGGCATGATCAGTTGGTACGGAACGAAAGGCCAGTATCATATGCGCTTGGTCGGTCGGCTTTTGAAAAAGGATGCTCTGTGGTTGTGATTGTCTGTCTTTGACTTTTTTAGGCTTGGTGGCCGCGATAGTGCTGATGCCCGCGAAGGCGCTCTTCACTTTTTTCTGTACTGCGGCCTGATCAAATGCTCCGGCAATGACCACGATAGTATTGCCGGCAGTGTAGTGCTGCTGTCGGTATTTCAAAAAATCCTTGCGGGAAAAACCGGTGATATTGTCTTTGGGACCGAGCACTGACCAACCGGCCGGTTGGTCGCCATATAGCAATGAGGACAATTGCTCGCCAACTTTGAATTGCGGCATGTCTTCATACATATTGATCTCTTCGATGATGACACCTTTTTCCTTGGCAATTTCCTTTTCGGGAAATGTCGAATGCAAATAAATATCGCTTAAGATATCGATAAAAGTCTCCGCGTGCTTGGGATTGCCTTTGGCGTAGTAGCCGGTGTATTCCTGCGAAGTAAACGCGTTTGAGACGGCGCCAAGATTGTCCAATGCTTCGGAAATGGCGCGGGCGCTCGGTCGCAATTCGGTGCCTTTGAAATACATGTGCTCCAAGAAGTGCGACAAGCCGTTTTCTTTCTTCGTTTCGTGTTTTGAACCGGTCCCCACCAATAAGAGCACGGTGGCGGTCGGCGCGTCGACTTGCGGTATCATGACGACCCGCAAACCGCTGGGTAATTTCTTTTCGATAATTTTCATATTTTTATTGCAATTTTTCTTGCAGATACTTTTCCAGATCGGCGATGGCGATGTGCTCTTGCGCCGCGGTGTCGCGGTCACGGACGGTCACGATGTCATTTTCCAATGTGTCAAAATCCACGGTGATGCAATACGGCGTACCGATCTCATCCTGTCGGCGATAGCGCTTGCCGATATTGCCATTGTCGTCCCAGGTGACATTGCCGAATGCTTTTTTCAAACTGCTATAGAGCACTGAGGCTTTGTCGCGAAGCTCCGGCTTGTTTTTAAGCAATGGCGACACGCAGATCTTATAAGGAGCGATGACTGGTTTCAATTTCAATACCACGCGCTTGTCGTCCCCTTCTCCTTCTTCATGGTAGGCACTGGTCAAGACCGCCAACACGGTACGGTCCAGGCCAAAGGTTGGCTCGATGCAATGAGGAGTGATTTTTTCACTGGTTTCGTCATCGACAATATATAAAGGAGTAGTGCTTGCCGCCGCATGATTGTTCAAATCAAAATCGGTGCGATAGGCCAAGCCATACAATTCCTTTCGTCCGAAAGGAAAATCAAATTCAAAATCAACCGTGCGTTTCGAGTAATGTGCCAAGTCTTCCGATGGAACTTCCAATTCATGCACCGCGTCGCGGGGAATGCCAACAGTATCCATCCAGATATACATGGCGTGCATCCAATCCTTGAAACGTCCTTGCCAATCCTCCGCTTTGACGAAATATTCGATTTCCATTTGCTCGAATTCTCGGGAACGGAAAATGAAATCACGCGGCGCGATTTCATTGCGAAATGCCTTCCCTATTTGAGCTAAACCAAAAGGTAATTTCGGATGCAGGCTATCAACAACATTTTTAAAATTGACGAACATGCCTTGCGCTGTTTCCGGGCGAAGATACGCAGTAGCATCTTCATCTTCAAGTGCGCCGACAGTGGTCTTGAACATCATGTTAAATTGTCGCGCTTCACCCAATACTCCCTCACATTCCGGACATACAGTAGGATTTTGCAAATGATCGGCGCGAAAACGACGCTTGCATTTCGTGCATTCAACCAATGGGTCCGCAAAACCGGCCACATGACCGGACGCTTTCCAGACATTTTGATTCATAAGAATGGCAGCATCAATACCATACATGTCTTCACGATCGGTGATGAACATTTTCCACCACATGTTTTGAATATTGCGTTTCAGTTCGCTGCCCAACGGACCGTAATCCCAGGTTCCGGCCAAGCCACCATAAATCTCAGAGCCCTGAAATATAAAGCCGCGGCGCTTGCAAAGACTGATCAGTTGTTCCATTGAGACTTTTTCCATGTATTGGCTATGGTACCACACGCTCCTTTCCCGTGCTATAGACCGGGTCGCTGGAAAGGACGGTGCTCAGTGCCGGACGAGTGATGGTTAACGGCACATTAGCGGTGGTATCGGTGCCGGTCACGGTCGTTTCTCCTAATAATGACAGTGCTTGCCCGATTTGAGTTTTGGTCGGTTTGACACTGACTTGGAATGACACGGTCTTGCTTTGAACGGCCGCGCCGACTTTGGGTAAGACGCCGACATTCCAGGTCACGGTTTGCGTGTCAGGATTGTAACTAACCGGCTCGGATTGCGGTGAGATAGCGCCGACCCAGGTAGTGCCGGCCGGCAAGACGGCACTGGCGATGACATTGGTCAGAGGATTTTCCGAAGGACGAGCGGTCCAGGTCACCGTGTACGTGGTGGTTTGTTGTGCCTTGGGAGGAAACGGTCCGGTATTCTTGAGCGGACCGACGGAATAAAATGCTTGCGAAGCGAATTGCAGATGGGCGCTGAAGCGAACCGTCTTGACGTCGATGTCATTGATGGATTGCTGTTGATAATTATTATCCGGGAAAGTACCTTGCACGGAAAGATGCAATCCGATATCGCTGGTATCGGTCGCCTTGGGCGAAAATGAGAAATTCAGCTGGCCGCTCTGCCCTGCTGCCAGCGTGGCCAGGTCCGTATCAGAATCGGATGTCCAGGTGATGGTATTGCTGCTGGCATCGTAGTAACCGTTAGTGGCGGTAACCGTAGTCGGATCAACACTGGTTCCGTTCAACGCCAAGGTGAAGGTCGGCTTGGTGATAGTGGAACCGGAATTGTTGGCCCATGACACTACGCCGCCGACACTCTCTCCGACCGGCACGGGAATGATATCGTCTTTCTGATCATTAATGTTCATTTGCGCTTCAATGAAAGGATTGGTCAGCGTGACGGTTTGCAAGGCGGAATTATACAGCGTGGTGATAGTGGTGTCGGCAGTGGTGGCCGGCGTGCCGACATAGACGCGGAAAGATTTTTGCTCGTTTTGCTGCCCTGTTAATTTTCCTTTAATGACAATATCTTGGGTGGCGCCGTTTTCCAAGTCACCGAGTGACCAGACGTTGTTGCCGTCGGTCGGTGCCGGAGTGGCGGATGCAAAGACAAAGCCGTTAGGGTATTCGACGCGCTCAAGGACATTCTTCAATGCTGTGCTACTGGTAAATGTATTATGAAGCGTCATGGAAAAAGACTGGTTGGCGGCGATGGCGGTCGGCCCGCTGATGGTCAGTGTCAAAGGACTGGAGCTGATCAGTACGGGAAATGTTTGTTTCTTTTGAAAGACGGCACTGGAATTTTTAAGCATGTATGAAAGAGTGGCAGTGATGACTTGCGTTGTACCTTGTTGGCCGTACAACACCACGGAAAAAGACTGGCTTTTCGTTTGGCCGGCATTGATAATCGCCATGTCTTGCTCAACATGGGCATTACTGGTGCCGCTGCCGTCACTGGCGCCACTGGGATAATCCAGACTGAGCTTGGCATCGAGCAGGCTGGCGGAATTGCTGTTAGCGACTTCGATTTGCAATGGCAGTGTGTCCCCTGCGGCCACGAAGGCATTGCCTAAAATCGAGATATCGACATTCTTGCTCGATAACGTCATAGTGCCGCGATATATACTATAAGCGGCAACACTGAGCGCCAACAAGAAAAAAATAAGTGAGAAGATGAAAAATCTGCGATAGCCGGAGACGCCGCTCTTGCGTATTATTTTTTCGTGGGTGATATCGGTCTGCCCCCAGGTTGAATTGACCTTTTGTCGCTCGGGCCGCAAAATACCGAATTTTCGCTGGGGAACATTTTCCGGGTCACGCGCGTAGAGCCGTTTCTCCAATTCGGCGATATGATCTATTTCTTCGGGCATAGCAATAGTATACCAAAGAAGTACTCAAAGATGGCTATGGGTAATGCCATCAGTGGCTTGCTTGATCAGTTTTTTTATCATTGTCTCGTCGACGTGAGCCACTGCTTCCCCCAACGGCAGCATCAGTAATACTTGCTCGTCATCGGATACCGCGACATAGCCCAACAAGACCAGCATTTTCCATAATGATAACGCGTCGACGGCGCGGGCATCGTAGCCACCTTGCTCGATTATCGCCGCCATGGCACGCATATGATCAAAGAGTTCGGAGTGGGCGCCTTCGCCGGTCAGAAATCGCTCCAGGAAAGAAAGGGTGCGGACATAGGCGCGGGCCAACGCACTTCGTGCGTTGGCCCGCATCGGCACCTCCAGCACCTTGGCACTAACCAGCCGCCAGCTATTCTTGCCCTTGATAAGATCGGCCGCGATGACACTGTAGTCACTGATATGTCCTTGCAGCTTGGCCGTCGGCTTGCGCACGCCCTGCACCATGACAATCAGCAATCCGAATTCTTGAGTGAACAGCCACAATCGCTTATTGGCTTCGCCCGACGGTTCGCTGCGAATGACAAATGCTTCAGTGTGATGAATGGTATGCATGATCGGAAATAGGCTCATCCGTGGGCGGTTCTTCGACGGGGGTATCCTTGCTCTTGCCCAATAAGCGTTCCATTTCATCACGTTGTTTTTGCGCCGCCGCGTCGAGTTGTTG
>JAYVMR010000020.1:0-62752 GCA_043758875.1 Candidatus Nomurabacteria bacterium
CAAAATTCCTAAGGTTAAACCTTAGGAATTTTGCTTTTGTGCGCCGGGCATCAAACAGCCGCATTCTAGCTAGGTCAGACCTAGCTACGCAAATAGGTACTAAAGTACCGCCTTCAAATCATCGAGTATCGCCTTAACTATTTCTTCTGACGTAAATTCTTCAGTATTAAATACTTTTCCTGCAGTAAACTTATTATTTTCCCATGTCTCGAGATTCTTCATAATCCTCTCCTGAGGAACAGGGTTTCTTCCTGCTGGTACTGGGCGTGCAGCAATACGTTCGAGTAGGACCTCTCTAGAAGCCTCAAGTTGATATACAAATACTTCAAGGTTATGCTCTTTTGCAAATGACATATAAGGATCCATATATTCCTTCTTCCAAAATCCTTGAGGGAGAAGTATATTGATTCCTTGTCGCACATACTCTTTACACATTTGCATCAGCACTGCCGCCGCAATTGCATTGTCCCACTCCCCGCGTTCAAAGTCAGAAATAAAGAATTTGATTGCGTCGGTACTAAGGATTGCTGTGCGGGGAAGCTCCTTGTGGAGCAATCGTCCGATAGTGGTCTTTCCTGAACCCATAGGGCCGTCAATAAGAATCATAAAATGTTTCATAAATTTAGTATAGCATCTCGAATGTTCTCTAAGATTTTAGATAAAAAAATGACCAAACCCTTTCGGTTTGGTCATGAATCTATTTAACAGGAAGGCTCCCAGCCGTCCCATGGATCACATACATATGGATAAGCAGGATTTTTTACCTCTTTTCCTTTGTGCTGATCCAGAAATGCAATATGCTGGTCAATATCCTCCTCTGTCACGGGCGGGCGATCCCACTCGTTGCAAATGAACGTTCTATTGATCATGTGGCGAATCCATTCCCTATATCTTTTCATTGCACTAGGCTCGTCTGATTTTGACAAGAGTGTTATTCTGGTGGTTACTATTTGTTTTGTTAATGCAGAAGGCTCCTTTGAGGAAGTGAGAACGACATTATCCCCCAGATAGAATACGTCTCCAAAATTAAACACCTCTCTCCCATACAAACTAAAGCCCTCACAATGGATAAAAATGTATGGCTCCAAGCCGTGTTCTGGAAAATTTTTATCAAATCCAACAGGCCTGTTTCTCTTGTAATGGAAAGATTGAAACCGAACCTTCTTACTGGTCGGCTTAATATCTCCTTGTGCCCTTTCAAACATAACAATGCCATCTGCTGTCATGTTATTCAGGTGATCTTTAATAATATTAACAGTCGTACTGCCGAGAACTAGTTTTCTATATTTCATTTTTCGAGTTTTCTTTATTTTACATTTAAAATGTATAAAGTCAATAGTAGAATAAGGCCTTATTACTATAGAATATTGGTATGAAAATAGACCTCCAAATGCACACAAACTATTCAGATGGACAGAACAGTCCCGAGGAGCTTGCAAAACTTGCACACGAAGGCGGACTAAATGTTATCTCCGCCACCGAGCATGACCGAGTTGATAGCTATGAGGCAGTTTGTACTGCATGCAAACCGTACGGCATAAAAGTTATTCCTGGGGTTGAGATCAGTACAACACTGAATGGAAAAGCATTGCATGTGCTTGGGTACAACATTGATACAAAGAACGAGGAGCTTTTGGCATTTCTCCGTGCGACGAATGCATATCGTCGAGATAAGTTTGTCGAAAAGTTCCCAATACTGAATGAGAACCTCAGAACGGCTGGAAAACAGGAGGCTGACATAGAACAATTCAAAAATCTGGATGCACGATACTATAGTTTTCCAGGACTCGCTGACTTTCTTGCTGAGCAAGGAATCACTGCGGATAAGCAGGAAGGCTTTTTATATTTTAAGGGAATGCAAGGGACAGTTCCGCCAACCGAGCCAAGGGATGCGTTTGAAATAATCCACAAGGCAGGAGGTATTGCGATCTTCAGCCACCCCTTTGCACCAAAAATAGCTATTGCCGAAATTACCGCTGACCGAGCTGAGCAGGAAGCAATGGTAGCACAGTTCAAGGAGCAAGGAATGGATGGTCTGGAATGCTATCAGGCAGGACACTCCGAAGAAGATGTTGCATTTTGCTTGATGTTGGCAGAAAAATATAATCTTCTCATTACCGCAGGCAGTGACTGGCATGGTTATCATTCGCCAGATGACACTAGTATCCGGAAGTATCTCCCGTTTTATATAAATGCATTGGGAGACTTGAAGGTCCCGGCAGACAAGGCAGAACAGATTGTAAAAAAATTAGGATATTAATTTAAAATAATAAAAAGCCGCAACTACGCTGCGGCTTTTGTTTCTTTGCTCATAATAATTCGATGTCATACAGGTGAGCTGTCTGGATGAAGCCTTCTTTAGTAAACCTTACAACATTAGAGAATTGCTTCTCGATTTCTTTAAAGCCTTTCCTCTCATCTTCGTTAAGAAATTTAACGTATTTTACTTTTGCTCTGACGTTGAAATCGGGTGTTTTTTTCAAGAGTTCTATTAGTTCAACTTCAATGTCAAAGCCATAACATTCTTTTAGTAGATAGTGCCTACCCGGCACAAACTGCTCAAGGAATTCCTTGGTGTATTCTGTCTTCTTTATTGCCATGGTACAGGGTAATTTGTTTCTTTTATATAATAGCACATATACATTGATAAGTCAATGATAGCGTGGTGAATTGTCACTCTAATTGCACAGACATAAAGGACTACGATTTGTACTCAATCATTTTATTCTTGAACAAATCGAGAGGATCTTCTAGTACGCAGCACTGGATCGAAATATCACAAACAGTGTATGGATGATATAATCACCTTATATGAAAATACTGATAACTGGTTCAGAAGGAACGATTGGTAAAGTGGTAGTAGATGAGTTGGAGAAACAAGGCCATGAAGTCATAGTCATTGATCTTCACGATTCACATCCTATCGATATTCTGAATGAAAACATTGATGAATTATTTATTGATGTGGAGACAGTAATCCACCTTGCAGCAAACCCAAGTCAGTTTATTGATAAAGAAACTGCTCATAAAAATGTCATGATGGCTGAGAAAGTGTTAGAAGCAACAAAATCTAGTGATAAGATTAAGCGCATAATCAACGCCAGTTCTATAAACGTTTATCCTTATTTTGAAATGTATAAAAACAAAGAAACAATAACAAGAGATACAACACTTTCTCCAAATTTGTTTTGGCCACCTGGTGAATATGCTAGGGCTAAAATTGAAACTGAACATGTAGTAGAAAACTATTGTAAGGAACATGATCTTGCATGTGTAAACTTGCGGTTTGGTCATGTAGCAGGAGGCGATGTTATGACTGCGTTTGAAACAGATTGGGAGCAAGATGTTGAGTACAAGACATTTTTAACTCATGTAGATTTGAGAAAGATTATTAATACAAGTCTCATCTTGCAAGGAATGCATAGCTATCTTTGTATATCAAATAAATCATGGCTTGAAGATGAAAGCATTCTTTTTCCATTGAACTAAATAGCTAGGTCAGACCTAGCTACAATCAAGGCAAATAAAAAAAGCCTTTGATATTATCTCCGGCTCCTTGTCGCGTCTTTAATTTTTTTGAAAAAGTTTTTATACTTCCGCGGTAGGGGATATATAAAATCTTTTCCCGTCACACAAAATGTCCATACCTTTGTCGCTGCCCACCCTTACGGGGAAATTGCTGTCTGATCCCATAATATGAGCAGTAATGACCGATCTCACTTCGCAGTGATCGGATTGTAATAATGTGGACTGCTGCACGCGGTCTATTTGAAACTCCTTGATGTTGAATGAGGTATTGATCGGATCAATACCATTAGGTTCATTCTCACTGGGATAAGAGGGAACGCCTTTATCAAAAGATGCGGGTCCTTTGTGTGGGTGATTAACTACCCAGTCCAATTTTATTCCTATTCTCATGTTGTTTTTTTTCTTCACCTTACTCCGTCGGGGGATTTTGTCAACAATACCCCCGTAAACATCTTTATTGAGAATCCCACGGTACCACATCTGATATACTAAGGTCATGAAAAATACTCCGGTTATTTACCAAGCAAAAAATGGCGCAATTGAATTGCGGGGAGATTTTTCTCATGAGACTGTGTGGGCTACTCAGGCTCAAATTGCCACAGCGTTTGAAGTAAATGTCCGTACAGTCAATGACCACTTAAAAACCATCTTCAAAAATAACGAATTGAAAGAAAAATCAGTTATCCGGAAATTCCGGATAACTGCCCGGGATGGCAAGATATATGATACAAATCACTATAATTTAGACGTCATTATTGCAGTGGGGTATAGAGTAAATTCAAAAACTGCAACTCAATTTCGTATTTGGGCTACAAAAACACTTAAGGAGCATATTATGAAGGGGTACACTATTAATCGTAAACAGATTAGTAAAAATTATGACGCCTTTTTACAATCAGTATCGGATATTCAAGCATTGCTTCCAGAACGTATTGTAGTAGACCCAAAAATGGTCATTGATTTGATAAAAGAGTTTGCTACGACCTGGATATCTCTTGATGCGTATGACAAGGAGTCATTACAAAGAATCGGTGTAACGAAAAAAATAATTAAACTGACAGGAATTGAACTGTGGGCCGCTATTACAAATCTTCGTAATGAACTAATGAAGAAAGAGGAAGCTACGGAGATATTTGCTCAAGAAAGAAAAAACGGCAGCGTTGAAGGAATTGTGGGAAATGTGATGCAGTCCTTCGCAGGAAAACCGCTGTATGCAACAGTGGAAGAAAAAGCCGCCCACCTTTTGTATTTCATGGTAAAAGACCATCCTTTTGTTGATGGCAATAAACGTTCGGGCGCGTTCGCGTTTGTGTGGTTTTTGCGAAAGTCGGGGATAAAAGGACAGAAGAATATCAATCCCGCAACACTAACGACCTTGACGCTATTAATTGCCGAAAGCGATCCAAAAAAGAAAGATCAGATGATTGCCCTTATTACCCAATTGTTGCGATAGGATATCTTACTTATTTGCCCTCATATTCAAGTTACAAGCATACTAAAATAGCTTCTATATATGCTATTATATAGGCAACTCTCGTCATTACTATGCCGCGTCATTATCATAAAAAAATAACGTCTCTTATGGAATCCCGGTATAAGATCGGCATATATTTTGTCGGTGGACTCATCATACTTTTTATTCTTGCTGTCGGGATTGCCCAAGCTCATTTTTTTCATAAAAAAACGGCGGCAGGAGCAGCTGTTCCCGTGGCTTCCGATGCCGTGATCTCGCCTGATTCTGCCGCGACCGATACCAGCATTGCTTCCGACACTGCCGTGATCGGTACCGGGCAAGTTTCCGCGCTCAGCCATGTCAGCATCGCGCCGATCATCACCGGGCAAATCGCCGCAGTGTCCGTGCAGGAAGGACAAAAAGTAAAAAAAGGACAAGTGCTTTTTTCCTACGATACCGCTGATGCAAAAAAGAGCCTTCGTGATGCCGAGGTCAATGTTCAAAATGCCGCAGTAAATCTACGGGCTGTTATTGCGCAAAATCAGTCGCTCCAAGATGATCTGGCATTGGCGGTAAAAAGCAGCTATCAAGATCTATTGAACTCAACCATCGAAACGTTGCCCGTGGCTGTTCCGATTGATTTACCGGCACCGACCATTACCGGCAACTATACGTTAGGGAAGCCAGGAGATATTATTATTACCGCCTATGCTTCTATAAACGGCATCTCGTTTACTACCAGCGGATTGGTCACTGCCACTGGCACAGTGCGGGCCGGCGCTCCCGAGCCTCTGGACAGTTCCGGACTGTTTATTACCTTCGCCGCAGTTGACCCTTTATTGACTGGCACTAAATGGGTCATTCATATTCCTAACCTCAAAGCGTCCAATTATCTTGCTAACTACAATAAATACCAATCTACCCTGAGAGACGTGCAAAAAAATACTAGCACCGGCAGCGCTTCCGCAGTTGCATTGCAGGCCGCTCAAGTGACATTGCAACAAAGTCAAAACCAACTACTGGATGCGCAAAAGACATTGAATGACACTACTATTACTGCGCCGTTTGACGGCATTGTCACGACTATGTCAGTGGCACCGGGGCAATTTTCCAGCACTGGCAGCGAATTGGCGACCATGGCAAGCAACAAACAAGATGCGATGGTATTGATCAATGAAAACGATATCGCCAAAGTCAAAGTCGGACAAAAGGCAACATTGAAATTTGATGCCATTGACGGATTGACGCTTACGGGGCAGGTCAGCGAGATCGATACTGCTGGTACTACGTCACAAGGCACTACCTCATATGGCGTAAAAATATCTTTTCTTACTCAGGACCCTCGGGTCAAAATAGGCATGAGTACCACTGCCACTATAAGTATTGGACAATAAAAAACCATATGAAATTTTTTACACTCGTACCACTTATTATATTGATCGAAATCTTTTACGGAATGGGTATTACCGCTCGTACGACTCCGTCACCCGCGGTTGCTCATTCTGTGCAACCTGTTTCTTTTCTGGCACTGCTCTCGCAGCAATCTTCTCGGCTGTTGGCCCAAGCCATCGATGCCAGTCCTGAGCCCGACTCTGCACCAACCACTACCCCCGAAGGAGCCAATCAATCACCGGCGTCGCAGGCGATCGATCCCGCCGTAGCGGATTCCGCCACTCCCGCCAATACTCCTTCGTCTGATACACCCACTCCTCCTTCTGACACCCCCTCAGCGGTTACTTCTACTGCCACTATCCCTACAGATACTGCTTCATCTGATACATCAGCACAGATTCCTATTGTGTCTGATGCCCCCGCTACTTCCTCGAAGGATATCTCTTTGACTATTCCTACTGTCACCGATATCGCTTCACCTGATGCAGTCATACCGGCTCTGCCGGTAAGTCAGGATGTAGTCGCTGTGGCTCAGCAAGAGACGGCAGCAGTAGAGAATGCTCCATCGACTGTTGAAAAAAGTAATCTCATCGTTGCGTTTGCTGACAATACAGTCAACGAGATCACCACCTTGACTCAAAACAATGACTACTCAACGGCCGGCTATGCCTTGCAGCAGTTATCAGATCAGGTCACGGCCTTAGCGACCGCACAGCCCGCTGTACAAAACACAGCAGTGAGCGAAAAAATTCAAGCATTCAAACAAGAAGCTGATTCATCGTTGCGAACGGCTCAGTTGGTCCTGCCTGAAAACCAAGAACAAGAGGCAGAAATTATTCGAGGAAAGCTGCTCGGGCTATAAATAATCGAGTATATAGAATGAAATTCCATTTGCCAAAAAAAGATAGTTTTAGAAAAGCCTTTAAGAAAAGAAAGGCGATACTGATCGTTGCCAGCGCGATAATGATACTGTTTTTCATCGAAGACGCGCTCTTTACCATAAATGCTCTTTCGCACGGTCCGGCTATCGGAATGAAGCTCAATGGTCAACGAGTGGGAGGATGGTCTCCGACCATATTAAAAGGAGAAATTTCACGCCAAGCATCACAGCCGCTGTTGCTGCAGTACCAGGAGCATATTTACAGTATTACCAGCGGGGATGTGAATGCAAAAGTGAACACTGATGAAGTCATGAGGCAGTTGTTACGTCCGGGACATGAGGGCGGCATCTTCTCTCGCATCATTGAACAAAACCAAGCCTTGTTGGGATATAGGAACGTCAGCCTGACGGGCTCGATGTCCGCACAAGCACTGTCACGATCGGTGGCGATGATCCAGCAGCAAGTAGCCGAGGACCCGACGGTCACTGTTTCGGATATTGCCCATCCTGCCACGGCTCAGGTCATTGAAAAAAATGGAGTGACTATCGATACTGCCAAAACCGCCGCCATTATTTCTCATGCTATCTTGAACCCGACTAAGAAACCGATAGCGATACCGGTCGTGGCCATAGTGCCGGTATATACTGACAAAGAGCGAGAGTTAAAAAAAATAACACTCGAAGCGGCCACGTTGACCAAGGCGCCGTTATCGATCAGAAGCGGTGTCGATGTCCTGACCTTGTCGCCGAAACAATTGCAAGACATGCTGGTCATTGAATCAAAACCGGACGAAACGGATCCTACCAAATCCCGCTATGTGTTGCGTTTTAATACCATCCTGCTCAATCAAACATTGGGAGACTTCGCGGCGATAGTGGAAGGGCACACCCAAGCGGAATTTGCCGATCATGATGCGCGTATTGCCATCTATAGTCAGTTCTTTTCCGGCCGGCGCACGCTCATCGACATTCCGACTGGCAACAACGTGGCGTTACGAAAAGAACTCGTGGCGGCAGGATTAAAAACAGCTCCGATTGTCGCTACGCTCACGGCGTCACCGGAGAGTAGTTCTTCCAGCGCTCCCTCATTCTTTGCGGCAACTGCACACGCTCAATTTTCACCGTTTGGCCAACATCAAAAAACGGTGTATCTGACGTTTGATGACGGACCAAATGCCATTTACCATCCGCTCATTCTTGATATTTTGAAAAAATACAATGTCAAAGCAACTTTTTTCCTGGTGGGCGATAATATAAAAAAATATGAGACTATAGCAAAGCGGACCGTGGCTGAAGGACACACTATTGGCAACCACACGATGACGCATGCTTTTCTCCCTAAATTATCAAATGCCGATATCAATAAAGAAATAACCATGGCGACGATGACCATGCAATCGACATTAGGAATTTCCGGCAAATTATTCCGACCGCCGTACGGAGGGGTCAACACAGACGTAAAAAATGACAGTAAGAATTTAAACCTTGAACTCACTTTGTGGGATGTTGATCCTCGAGATTGGTCAGAACCTACCACTGATGAATTGGTAAAAAGAGTGATCAGTCATGCTTACAATGGGGCTGATATTCTTATGCACTCCAATCACCAATCCACTGTAAATGCTTTGCCGATCATTATTGAAAAACTTCTGGCACAAGGGTATACTTTTAAAACGTTACAATAATATATCTATTTGCAATAGCGGCATTTCTTCGTTACTATGCAGCTAATGGCAAAATACAAAGATCCTTCGACTGCGCTCAGGACAGGTGACAAGGTATATCTCTATGGCAAGCACGCCTTGTGCGAAGCCGTCATGGCAAAACCGGCTTGTATTCAAAAGGTCTTTTTGGACGCGAATGCGGAGGGAGACAAGGAGATCACCTCACTGCTGAGCAGTCATAAGATCGCGTTTACGCCGATGAAGCAAAATGCCGCGGCCTCTTCGGTCGGCAATGACGCTGTCCATCAGGGAGTCATTGCGGTCATCAATACGGAAAAATTATACACACCATTGGATGAAGTGATGAAGTTGTTAGATACTTCCTCTCCTTCGCTGCGCTCAGGACCTGCGGCGTGCTTCGTCTTGCTCGACGAATTGCATGACCCGCACAATGTCGGCGCCATCATTCGTAGCGCCGCGGCATTTGGCGCGCATGCCATCCTGATGCCCGAACACAATCAGTCGCCAATCACCGGCACCGTTATCAAGACGTCCGCCGGCATGGTCTTCCGCATTCCCATCGTCAAGATCGGCAACGTCAATCAAACTGTGCGCTTGCTCAAGGAAAAACGCATGTGGAGCTATGGCTTGGTCATGGACGGCGACACGACATTGAAAGCCGCCGAGTTCGACAGCCCGACACTGATCATTGTCGGCAACGAGTCCAATGGCATTCGCGAAAAGACATTGGAACTGTGCGATATCAAACTGACCATTCCCATGAGCCCTGATTGCGAATCATTGAACGCATCGGTCGCCGCCTCAGTGGTGCTGTACGAATGGAGCAGAGGGAAGTAATAAATAAAATAGCCGCTGCACCTACGGTGCAGCGGCATTTTTACTTTTAACAAACTTCTTTCTTCTTACCTTTTTTAATTATTTCCGCCAAATCAATGAACCAACGATTCATAATAGCCATATTGGACGGAATGGTTATAACAAGCAATACAATCATACCTGGTGAAAAGAATGTATCGCTTTGGCCCACTACAAAGAAGGATGTTTTCCAGATGACAAAGATCGTTGCGGCCAGCGCAATGATCCATGTATACACTGGGTAGACATGGTCATGAGGATTATAGGCAATGGTGCGTACCCATCTCATTAAGAGAAGGGTGAGCTGATAAACCAATGCGGCGGCGACTATCACTGCGGCACTGAAAATGATAAGGTACTCCATGATTTGATATTTTCTTTTACTATAAAACTTTATAGGCATATCGTCAAATCCTCTGCGGACTATGGTATTATAGACAGATGGAAAAAAAGAATATCATCACTCGTTTCGCGCCCAGCCCGACCGGCAAAGCCCATGCCGGCAGTTATCGTACCGCCATGTATTCGTGGTTATTCGCGCGCAAACATGGCGGGAAATTTATTTTAAGAATTGAAGACACCGATACGGCACGCAACAGTGAAGAAGCGAAATTGGATATTTATGAAGCGTTGCAATGGCTCGGTATCGACAATGACCAGCAGTATGTTCAGTCCCAACATCTCGCGCGCCACCAAGAGCTGGTTCACCAACTCATTGCCGAAGACAAGGCGTATGTTTCTCGCGAAACAGCCAAGGATGGGTCCGGCGTGATGAAAGAAATTATTCGTTTTCGTAATCCCAAAAAAGTAGTGACCTTTATCGATCTGATTCGCGGGCCGATTTCCACTGATACGACTGACCTTGAGGATTTTGTCATTGCGCGAAATATCAACGAACCGCTTTTCCATCTAGCGGTCGTCATCGACGATCATGATGAAGGAGTGACACACGTCATCAGAGCCGAGGAACATATTGCCAATACGCCGCGACAGATTTTATTGCATGAGGCGCTGGGCTGGCAGATTCCCGCATATGCTCATTTGCCGCTGGTGCTTGCTGCTGATAAACAAAAACTTTCCAAGCGCAAAGGAGCGTTGCCAATGACCGAGTACTCTCAAGAAGGATATTTACCGGAAGCAGTCTTTAATTGCATTGCCATGATCGGATGGAACCCGGCTGATCCCGGCTCAGAACAGGAATTATTTTCCAAAGAAGAGCTGATACAGCGGTTTGATTTCGCGCGTATGCAAAAAGGCGGTGCGGTCTTTAATATCGATAAGCTGAACTGGTTCAATCGGGAGTACATCAAGCAACTTTCCTCGGAAGCATTTTGGCAACATGCAACACCGTTTGTGCCCGAGCAGTATCACAGCCACCCCATGCTCAAAAAACTGGAACAGCTTTTCCGCGATCATATTGAGAAATTTTCCGACATCAAAAAAATGTTCGATGACGGGGAAGTCGGTTACTTTTTCGGCGACCCGGTCGCCGAAAAAGATATGGTAGTGTGGAAAGCATTGAAAGACGACGCGCAAGGATTGGAAAAAACTAAAAATTATTTGCGGCATGCCGTGTCGTTATTGGAAGCTGTGTCAGAAGATGATTGGAATTATCAAAATATCAAAACTGCTCTGACGGGATATGCCGAACAGGAAGGCAAGGGCAATGTCTTGTGGCCGATGCGCGTGGCATTGTCTGGCCAGGAAAAATCGCCCGATCCGTTCGAATTGGCCAGTCTTTTAGGTAAGGAAATAACAATGGCGCGCATTCAACAAGCGGTCCAACTATGAATCTATCATTTAATTTCAAAACAGCCCTCATTGCGGCCATCATTGTTTGCAGCCTGACGTTCGGTCAGACGGCTTTTGCGGATACGCTTTCCGCCACCTCTTCCAATTGGGCCGGTTATGCGACGCAAAACGGCGTGTATACTGGCGTCAGCGGCACGTGGATCATTCCCGAACTTTCGTATTCCAGCACGCTGACATCGAACGCCGCATGGGTCGGCATCGGCGGTCGCAGTTCCGGTGACCTGATCCAAGCCGGCGTCTATGAGATCGCCAAGAGTGATGGTGCAGTCTATCAAGCCTGGTATGAATTGTTGCCCGACAATTCCACTCCGATCAATCTGACCGTGCACCCCGGAGATTCCATCAGCGTGGCCATCATCGAAACATCGATCGACACATGGAACGTCGTCATTACCAACAACACGTCCCATCAGCAATTTGAAAAAACCGTCAACTACCACTCGTCATTGTCTTCGGCCGAATGGATACAAGAGCGTCCGATGGTCAACAGCACTTTTGCCGAATTATCCGGATTTACGCCAGTGCAATTCAGCGGCGCCACTGCGGTGCAAAATGGACAGCGCCTTTCATTGATCGGACTCCATCCTGAAATGCTGAACATGGTGGACCTTCCCACCAATACCGCACTGGCTGTTCCTTCGCCACTCGGCCAGGATGGTGCCAGTTTTAACGTTCTTCGCACCAGCGCTAGGGCTTCATCGTTTATTCCTCCCGCCCCTATAAACATCGATAGTACCATTCCTACCATTCCTTCTTTGCTGATCCCGCATATCGATTGGAATATCGGTACCAATGACGGCACTACCATCGTCTTTCACTTTAGAAAAAATTTACTATAACTTCAGCGTATCTTGATACCCAAATTGCTATACCTAAGCAATGCAAGTATCAATCAAATCAAAAATAGTTCTCATTATCATTATTGTTCTCAGTGTTCGTTTCTTTACCAGTACTACTGTTGCGTTCGCGTCAATTCCATTGCCCAATATATGGACCGATGCGACGCTTGATGCTGCGACTGTCTATACCGTCGATGGCACCAGCATCGTCCAACCATCCGCCACGCTTACTATTCCCGCCGGCACTCAGCTGATCTTCACTCCCGGATCTTCACTGGTGGTAAAAGGCGCGCTTATCGCCAACGGGACCAGTGACAGTCATATCAGTATCGTCGGCGGCCCCATTCCGCCCTTCATCCCGGTCGCCATTCCTTTTGCCGCGCTCACTGCTTCCGCTCCGTCTGATACACAAAGTCCTGAGGTCAGCACGCTAGCACTATCACAAAGCCCGGACGTTGCGCCGCTCGTTATCAATAGCGTCATGATGGGCGCCGATACCCCGGCAGTCGGCAAGCATAGCGGTATCGTATTCGGTGCCGGTTCGACTTCCTCATTGCAGTATGTCGACATCAGTAACGGTCTCTATGGAGCAGTAGTGTCCGAAGGATCGGTCGTTACCATGGACCATGTCACTATCAGTGATTGTGACACGGGTATTTTGGGTGTGCGCGGGTCATTGCAGCTCACCAACAGCGCTTTCAACCATATTGCCATTCCGGTCAGTTGGGATTTTCACGGACCTTTTACGCATAGCGACACGACTTTTTCTGATACCGGCCTCAAGGGCTGGATCTATGGCGGGGAACTGCAAGCCGGTGATACCATGCGGCTCGACTCGACCGATGGAGAATATGAGATACCGTATGTGACGGTGGGCCAGAGCGCATCCTTGGTCATCAGTCCGGGCGTGACGATAAAAATGATCGATCGCCAAGGCGTGAGTATCGATACTGGCGGCATCCTTTCCGCTATCGGCACAGCTGACCAACCGATTGTCTTTTATGGCGATGGGGTCTGTCAGTATCATTCGTCGATCATCTATCAGGCGCAAAGCAGCGCTACCTATCAGTATGTGCACTTTCATGATCTGTGCGGCGGGGTCGGCGGCACCAACCACAGTACCATTGTTCTTAGTCATGACTCCTTCGATGTCATTGCCGGCATCGTCGTGCAAATGAGTGATTATTCCACTCTCGCGATTGATGACACTGTTTTTCATGACATCTATCAAGTCGTTAAATTGACCGATATCAGCAAAGGCATCATTTCTAACAGCGCTATTACCTTGGTTAACGCTGGCGATCCGGCTCTCTACGCCCTCAATCAAAGCTCACTGACCATCACTGATAGTTCGATTGATACTGCCACCACGTGCTTGAATGTTTCCCAAAACGGCGCCCTTGTTGCTGATCATATTACGTTGACACACTGCGGTGCGGCCGCGATTAATAGTAGTAATACTAACGGCACCACCAATCCCACCGGCATTACCTTGACCAACAGTGAGATCGCGCATAGCGGCACGGCATTGCAGTTGGGCAGCGCGTTGGTGCTCGATGTTTCTCATAATACATTTCATGACAATATTCGCGGCGTATCGCTTGCCAACATGCCGGCGACCACACTCATTAATAATGGATGGGGGAATGATAGCGGGCCAACTATTGCCGACAACCCTACCGGCACCGGCGATATCATTTACAGTGACAATGTGCCCAGCGTCATCTATCGCCCTTGGATCGGCATGACGCCGCCACCGGAACACAATCCGATCATCATCGTGCCCGGCATTACCGGCTCATTTCTGAGCAAAGATTATGGTGACGGCGATGAGCTCTGGCCCAATATCCCTAAAATGATACTCAGTCCGACCGACAGTTTTTTGAACGATTTGAAACTGTTGCAAGCCGGAGTACCGAGCAGTGTGCGGCCGGTCAAAGTCGGCGATATCATTCGTTCCGTCGGATCGACCGATGTCTTTGCTGGCATGATACAAAGTCTGCAACAGACTGGCTACACCGAAGGTACCGACTTATTCGTCTTGCCGTATGATTGGCGATTGAGCAACACGCAAAACCAGGCATTGCTTGATGATGCCATTGCTAATGCCTTGGCCAAAAGCGGCAAGAGCAAAGTCAATATCATCGCGCACAGCATGGGTGGCTTGTTGGTCAAAGACTATATCGCTCAGCATCCTGCCGCGCCGCTCGATCACTTGTTTTATATCGCCGTACCGCACCTTGGCGCTCCTAAAGCGTTCAAGACGTTGATGTACGGTGATACTATGGGATTTGATTTCTCAGTGGGACCGGTCCATATCCCGTTTTTGAGCGCCGATCGCGTGAAAACCATCGTGCAGAATATGCCATCCGCGTATGAGCTGTTGCCCAGCCAACGCTATTTGGACACAATCAGTCCCTATGTCACCGATCTGACACAAACACCCTCCGCACTGACTCTGGATGCCATCAATACCTTGATGATCAATGACGGCAGAAATGAAAAAATGTTTCCTATGGCGCAAGCATTGCATGATGCCACCGATACGCTGACCACTCCATCAGTCGCATCGTATGATTTTGCCGGTTGCGGTGCCACAAAAACCGTGAGCGGTTTTAGATTGACTGCCACTCTTAAGCATCGTCTCTCGTATGCGGCCGGAGATGGAGTGGTGCCGGTACAGAGTGCCACCGCCGCTTCAGACGCCACGCAGTATTATGTGACCTCGGCTTCCCACAGTACCATGCCGTCCGTTGCCGAAGTGCAAAATGCGATCGTGGATATATTGAATGCCAAAAATGTTACCGCCAGTGCTACACTGTCTGCTGATAGTCATCACTGTGCCTTGTCCGGCGATATCGTCGAAGTGCATAGCCCCGTCACGCTCGATATTTATGATGATGTTCATCGGCACACCGGTCCGACGGCCAGCGGCGAGATAGAGCAAAATATTCCCAATGTCGATTATGAAATGATCGGTGATGAAAAATTCGCTTTCTTGCCCAGCGGTCCGACCTATACGATCGTCGATCACGCGCAAGCCGTCGGCAGCTATGACATGTATATCAGTCACAGTGATGATACTGATACCATCACCAAGGAATCTTATTTTGGCAACGTTGCCATTACGGAAAAAAGCATTGGCACGGTCATGGTCGGCCCAGGCATCACTGACTACACGATCAGTATGGATGATAATGGTGACGGAGTGGAGGATCGTTCGATCGCCCCATCGTTGCCGGGCAGCGATACCGTGACTCCGACGCCCACACCAACGCCGACACCTACTCCGGACCCTGTGCCGACACCGATTCCTCCGGTAACAATTCCGCCTTCTGACCCTATTCCTCCCATTCCCACTCCTTCGACAAACCCCATCCCGGTTGTAACTCCGACTCCTGCCCCTTCGACGGATTCGACAAGCTCACCGCAGGCTTCCGCCGGGCAAGTCATTCCTGTAGCACAATCCAGCACGCCGCAAGTGACGCCGGTCATAGTGAACAATATCAGCAACCCGGTCATGTATAGTGATACGACCACGGCTGATACGGCAGGTGATACCACGTCGCCTACACCTGAGACAACCAGTGATACTGCTATAGATAATACTATCGACACTACTGCCGATCCGGCTACGGTTGACGATTCTTCTGTTAGTAGCGTAGATAGCTCTGGCACTTCGGGTACCCCTGATCCCACTGATATTGCCGCAACTGATCCTGTTGATACGATTACTCCTTCAGCCGATACCACGACTGCCTCTCAAGATAAGGTACTTACCAGCGTCGCCGATCGCTCGGCTCAACCGGAAGGGTCGCCACTCAGCGAACTATTGGCATTGCCATTGGCAGCCAATGTCGGCAGTGCTTTGGTCGCCGGACAAAAAATGCTTCCTCTCATTGGTATGGTTCTTATATTCTTCATTATTGTTGCAGTATTCATCAAAAGACGCGGCTAGTGTTACAATCAATCCTGATGACGCAAAACCATGCTTTAACTATCCTGAAAACTGGCGCCAATGTCTTTTTGACCGGGGAACCGGGCGCGGGCAAAACCCATACTATCAATGAGTATGTGGAGTATTTGCGCCGCCATGGCATCGAGCCTGCCATTACCGCGTCGACCGGTATCGCGGCTACGCATATCCATGGTCAGACCATTCATTCCTGGAGCGGTATCGGCATTCGCAAGAGCCTGTCGCCCTATGACTTGGACAAGATCGCTACCACGGAATACCTGGTGCGCCGTATCCAGAAAACGAAAGTCCTGATCATCGATGAGATCTCGATGATCGACGGCTATACGCTCGACTTGGTCGACGCGGTCTGCAAAACGATCAAGCAGCGCAGCGAACCGTTCGGTGGCTTGCAAGTCGTGCTGGTCGGCGACTTCTTTCAGCTGCCTCCGATATCTCGTAACCATGAAGCAGTACCGTTCGCATTTGAGGCGAATGTCTGGCGTGATATGAAACCGCTGGTGTGTTATCTGACCGAACAGCATCGTCAGAGCGACGAAGTATTTTTGGCATTACTGTCCGCTATTCGTCGCAATGATCGCATGGATGACCATATGATCCATCTGGAAAAGCGCCTGGTCAGTGAGGACAACAGCTTTGAACATATCGAAAACATGACACAGCTCTTCGCGCACAATGCCGACGTTGATGCCATCAATGCCGCCGCATTACGGAGTATCGAAGGACCGACCACTGCGTATACGATGCATAGCAAGGGCGGGGAAAGTATGGTCGCTAGTTTGAAAAAAGGCTGCCTGTCACCAGAGAAACTGGAATTAAAGATCGGTGCCGTGGTGATGTGCACCAAGAACAACACGCAGAAAGGATTCGTGAACGGCACGACCGGCACGGTCGTGCGCTTCGAACCGGGCACCAAGTTTCCCATCATTCGCACCCAAGACGACCAAGAGCTGACGATCGAACCGATGGATTGGAGTATCGAAGAAGACGGTAAGATCAAGGCGAGTATCACGCAAGTGCCATTGCGCTTGGCCTGGGCCATCACCATTCACAAAAGCCAGGGTTTGTCGCTCGATACGGCCATGATGGATTTGCGGCAGGTCTTTGAATACGGACAGGGCTATGTGGCATTGTCGCGCGTGCGCAGCTTGGAAGGGTTGTACTTATCAGGATGGAATGAACAAACCTTCCGCGTCCATCCGCGCATCTTGCAGCAAGACCAGACCTTCCAGGAATTGTCAGAGTCGGCACAGGGAGCATTTGCCAACTTGGAAACGGTGGATATTGAAACGATGCAAAAGAACTTCATTGTGGCTTCGGGCGGAGTATTGGATGGCAAGAAAGGCAAGCTGGCCAAGCCAGAAAAAAGAGACACGCTTGATCTGACGAAGGAACTGATTGTGGTAGGGAAGTCATTGAAAGATATCGCCAAGGAACGAAAATTGGTACTGACTACCGTATTAGATCACATTGAAAAATTAATCATCGTCAAGCGCATCTCATCCGACGATATCGCATACCTGATCGATGACAAACTGCGCACCGCATTACCAGTCATCAGCGAAGCCTTCGCCACCTGCGACACGACCTTGCTCTCTCCGGTCTACAATCACCTCGGCGGCGCTTACACCTTCGACACCCTACGCCTAGCCCGCGCCATCATTTCCGCTCGCAACCAGAAGACGAAATAAGTCTATGGAAAAAGATTTTGATCGCTGGAACAATTTAAAGAAACAACTTAATGAGGCTGAGCGTGTCGTGTATGTGCACCCGCGAGAAATCTGGTGGTGTTCAATGGGAATAAATATTGGATCCGAGATAGACGGTAAAAATGAAAATTTTGAACGCCCTGTTATTGTGGTAAGAGTATATAACAAAGAATCTCTTATCGTTTTACCTGTCACTACAAAAGAGAAAAACGATATATTTCATTTTAAAATTGAGACCAAAGAAAAAGTTGCATGGATAAAACTCACTCAAACTCGCATGATCAGTAGTAAGCGATTGCTTCGAAAGGTGGATTTGTTGAACCAGGAACAATTTGATGTTCTTGTTAAAAAATGGAGAGACTTTCTTTAAAAATCGAAACCCCCTTATAAAGGGGGTTTCTCGGAGGCCTAAGCCATAATGTTTATAGTGTAGCAGATAAGGAATTACCGTCAAGAAGATAGTAGTTCATTTTCTTTAGAAAATCTTGAAAGTGTGCGATTATTAAGGCGCGATGCTCAGCAATCTCATGTACAAGAAATACCGTGAACAGGCGCGCATGCTGACGCATGCGCGCCTTGAGCATTTCAATACCTACTACAAACTCACCTACGGCCGCGTCTCCATCCGCAACCAAAAGACCCGCTGGGGCAGCTGCTCCAGCCGCGGCAACCTCAATTTCAGCTACCGCATCCTCTTCCTCGAACCAGCCGCCCAAGACTACCTGATCATCCACGAACTCTGCCACCTCAAGCATTTCAACCACTCTCCGGCCTTCTGGTCCCTCGTGGCCGAACAATGCCCCGACTGGCAAAAATACCACCAAGAGCTGAGAACTAAGGGCAGCTGGAAGGTGTTGTGGGAGGGGTGGAGGAGGACTTTGGAGCGTGTCTAGGAAAGATTGAAAAAAGCCTCAAAAAATGGCATTATATGTAAATGTTTGAACAGGCATTTAAGAATATTGATGATATTCTCCGAAAGGATGCGGGAAGTTCTAGTGAACTCGACTATATAGAACAAACTTCATGGATATTATTCTTGAAGTACTTAGATGATCTTGAAAAAGATAGAGTGATTACTGCAAAATTATCAAATAAAGGATATAAACATATTTTACCCCCAGACTTTACCTGGGAAGTATGGGCGTGTCCAAAAACTAAGGACGGTAAAATTGACTATAATAAAGCATTAACAGGAGAGGATTTAGAAGATTTTGTTAACCAAACACTTTTTCCTTTCCTTAAAAAATTTAAAGCTGAAGCTGAAAGCCCTGATACTATAGAATATAAAATAGGTGAAATTTTTAGTGAGATAAAAAATAAGATTCAAAGCGGTTACAATCTTCGGGAGATTTTAAATATCGTTGACGGAATGCATTTTCGTTCACAGGAAGAAAAACATGAACTCTCGCAACTCTACGAAGGCAAGATCAAAAACATGGGTAATGCTGGACGAAATGGTGGTGAATACTATACACCTCGACCTCTCATTAAAACGATTATAAAAGTTGTTAATCCAAAAATCGGGGACACTATCTATGATGGTGCTGTTGGCTCAGCCGGGTTCTTAGTCGAGGCATTTGAATATTTAAAACAGAGCAAAGACCTGTCTACTAAAGATCTTGAGACCCTACAAAAGAAAACATTCTGTGGCAAGGAAAAAAAGTCCCTTGCTTATATCATCGGTATTATGAACATGATTCTTCATGGTATTGATGCACCAAACATCATCCATACAAATACGCTCGCAGAAAATCTGGCTGATATACAAGAGAAAGATCGCTACGACATAGTTCTGGCCAACCCTCCGTTTGGCGGTAAAGAGCGTATTGAAGTACAACAAAACTTTCCCATCAAAACTGGGGAGACAGCATTCCTATTTCTTCAACACTTTATAAAAATACTGAAAGCTGGTGGTAAGGCAGGTATCGTTATTAAAAATACCTTTCTTTCCAACACTGATAATGCCTCCGTGTCACTTAGAAAACTTTTACTTGAAAGTTGTAATTTGTACACGATCCTTGATTTACCTGGTGGCACTTTCACTGGAGCAGGAGTAAAAACAGTTATTCTTTTCTTTGAAAAAGGTGCTCCAACTAAAAAGATTTGGTATTACCAACTAAATCTTGATCGGAATTTAGGAAAGACTAATCCTTTGAATGAAAAAGATTTGGAAGACTTTGTAACTCTTCAAAAAACCAAGGTAGATTCAGAAAATTCTTGGTCTTTAGATGTATCTGATGTGGATCAGAAGACTTTTGATTTGTCAGTTAAAAACCTCAGCAAAGGAGCTGAAGTTGTCTTTCGTGATCCAAGGGACATTTTGAAAGAAATAAAAGCTCTGGACGGCGACACAAAAAAGGTCTTGGATGAAATGAGTAATTTACTTTAAATTTATGAAATTAGAATCTGTTACAATAAAAAATTATAGAAGCATTGAGACAATATCATTCGACATTTCTCAATTGGATGATAATACATTTACGTATGGATTAATTGGGGTAAATGAGGCAGGTAAATCTACAATACTCAAAGCCTTAGCTTTAAAAGATGGGTTGAGGAACGAAAAAGGTGAAAAGCTGCCTCTTGCAAAGGATTTTAAAGATAAGACACAAGACATAGAAATTGACTATCTTTACATGCTAGATAAAAAAGAACAGAAGGAGGCAATGGAGAGTCTTGCAATAACTTCACCAGGTGTTGATTTTGGTGGCGTAGATCTGAGTAAAATTAATTACACTATATCGTTTGCCTTTAGCTCACCCAGTGAGACCTTAGAGGCAATTGAGGTAAAAACTGTAGATAGTGCCAACGAACACAAGGTAACTCTTGAGGATCATTTAAGGACTTTTGTTTCTGGAAAGACGCACGATTCAATTTTTTGGACAGCCGAAGATCGTTACTTAATATCACAACCTATAAATTTGGCTGAGTTTGCCGCAAACCCAGAGAACATATCTATACCATTAAAAAATTGCTTCGCATTAGCGGGTATAGTGGGGCAAAGTGCAATTCAAGCAAAAATAGCTTTAATTACAGATTCTACTGAGCGTGAACAACTAAAGACTGAATTAAGTGAAAAAGTGAGTGAGCATATAAATAAAGCATGGCCTAAACATCCCATAAAGATAACCTTTGATATCTCTGACGGTCTTATTAATTTTCACGTACATGATGAGGGTGCAAAAGGAAAGGCAAAGACTGCCGATCAGCGTAGTGACGGATTCAAACAGTTTGTATCTTTCTTATTAACTGTTTCTGCACAAAGTAGGAATGATGAACTCGCTAATTCAATTTTATTACTCGATGAACCTGAGACACATCTTCACCCACAAGCTCAGGAAGATTTATTAAAGGAACTAATAAAGATAACTGATAATCAAAGAAACAACGTGGTATTTTTTGCTACCCATTCGAATTATATGATCGATAAGAATGACTTAAGCAGAAACTACAAGATATTTAAGAATCCAAATAAGAAGACTGAGAAAGAGAAAACAGAAAAAGAACAATTTGATAAAAAAGCTTCAACATACGCTAGTGTAACCTATCAGGTTTTCGATATTGCTAGCACTGACTATCATAATGAGCTTTATTCAAAGCTCCATGAAAAATATCAAGATACTGATTCATCAGATGAGAAAAGATGTGGAATTTTAAATTTCGACTCGAACTTCTTTGCGGCTGAAAAGGGTTTGAAGAAAGATAAGCCCTGGAAAGGAAATGTAAATAAAGCAACATTACCTACCTATATTAGAAACTGTATTCATCATTCTGATAATGGTGATACTTATAAAGATGAGGATTTAAGAAAATCTATTGAATTACTCTTTTCGTACTTATGAGACATAACTGGCAAACAAAAAAACTAGGCGAGGTTTGTAATATAGAAATTGGTAAAACCCCGTCCCGATCAAACAAGAAGTTCTGGGATACTGAAAAAATGACCAACAATATTTGGTTATCTATAAGAGATCTTTCAAATACGAAGGATCAGTTTATTTCTGATAGCAGAGAGTATATATCTGATAAAGGCGCTTCTTTACTCAAGATAGTGAAAAAGGATACATTGCTGGTCAGCTTTAAATTAACCATTGGAAGACTTGCATTTACAGCTACAGATTTGTATACAAATGAGGCCATTGCCGCACTAAATATTATTGACCATAAAGAAATAAGTAAAGAATATTTGTATCAATACCTTAATAATTTTGACTGGGACAGTGCTTCAAAAAATGATGTAAAGGTGAAAGGAAGAACCCTCAATAAGGCAAAGTTAAAAGAGATTGAAATAAAATACCCCTCCTCTTCCGAACAAAAACGAATTATAAAAATTCTCGATGAAGCTTTTGAGAAATTAGAAAAGATAAAACAAAACACAGAAAAGAATTTACAAAATTCAAAAGAGCTTTTTGAGTCTTATTTACAAAGTGTATTTACCAAAAATGATAAACACAGAACTCTTGGTGATAAGGAATTAGTTCAAATTATCGATGGTGATCGAGGTAAAAATTACCCTAAAAAATCTGATTTTCTTGATGAAGGATATTGTTTATTTTTAAATACAAAGAATGTCAGACCTTATGGTTTTGATTTTAAGGTCGTTATGTTTATTACACAAAAGAAGGATACTCAACTTGGTAATGGAAAAATAAAAAGGAGCGATGTGTTACTCACAACACGAGGAACAATTGGTAATATTGCTGTATATGATAAAAATGTTTCCTATGACAACATAAGAATAAATTCCGGGATGTTAATTTTTCGGCCGAATATAAATTTGATTATTCCAGAATATCTGTTTGCAATATTTCAGTCAGGAATCATGAAATCACAAATTAAAAAACATGTCTCAGGTGCAGCTCAACCTCAATTACCTATAAAAACTCTAGTTAATTTTTCCATCCCAGTTCCACCTGTGTCAGACCAAAAAACTATCGTCAAAAAACTCGATCAGCTTTCTGAGCAAACAAAAAAGCTCGAATCTATTTATCAAAAGAAGCTTTTAGCCATTGAAGAGCTTAAGAAGTCTATTTTGAATAAAGCCTTCACAGGAGAGCTATAATATTGTATAAATTAGGCATATGAAGAAGATCAAAATCAAAAACCAGATAATCTCAGTCAAGCTCTCAGAGAATGAGAATGACTACATTTCCCTCACAGATATTGCTAAATTCAAGGACGTTGAGGCTACCGGTATTGTCATTGCAAACTGGCTTTCTACCAAGTACACCATTCAATTTATAGGGGCATGGGAGCAGCTTCATAATCCTGATTTTAATGTTATGGAATTCCATAACATTAAAAATAACGCTGGTTCTAATGGGTTTATCCTTTCTTCGTCTCGTTGGATCAAAAGTACCAATGCAATAGGTGTGCGATCGTCTCCTGGACGGTACGGAGGAGGAACTTTTGCTCACAAGGACATTGCATTCGAGTTTGCAACATGGATTTCACCTGAATTTAAGCTCTATCTCATAAAGGAGTTTCAGCGTCTTAAAGTAGAAGAGAATCAACGAATATTGCTTGGATGGGATGCAAAGCGAATGCTTACAAAGATTAATTATAGAATTCACACAGATTCGATAAAAGAAAATATCGTATTGCCACAAAAACTATCTAGTAAAGATGCGACTATGGTGTATGCAAACGAGGCAGATGTTTTAAATATGGCACAGTTTGGAATGACAGCTCAACAATGGCGAACAAAAAATAAAGCAAAAGCTGGTAACATTCGTGATTATGCAGATGTGTACCAGCTGGTATGTTTGGCAAATATGGAAAGCCTCAATGCTGAATTTATTAAAATGGGGATGAGCCAGAAAGATAGATTGTTAAAACTTAATGAAACAGCTATCACGCAAATGAAATCACTTTTGGCAAATAGTAGTGTTAAGAAACTTTTGAAATAAAATTATGAACGAAGCAGAAACACGAGCAGAATACATTGATCCAAAGTTAAAGGAATCTGGCTGGGGTGTTGTCGATGGGTCTAAAATCTTACGCGAATTTATTATCGCTCCTGGAAAAATTGAAATTGGTGGGATAAAAAGTAAGCAGCAAATTGCTGATTATATTTTGGTGTATAACAACCGTAAACTTGCTGTTGTCGAAGCCAAGAAAGAATCCCTTGAACCAACTGAGGGTGTAGCACAAGCAAAAACTTATGCAGGAAAATTGCAGATCGCATACACCTACTCAACAAATGGGCATGAAATCTATGAAATAGGAATGGAATCTGGTATTGAAGGTACTGTTGCAAAGTTTCCAACTCCGGATGAGCTTTGGAATAAAACATATCTCAAAGAGATTGAACAGAATAATGAATGGAAAGAAAAGTTCACTAGTGTGCCATTTGAAGATGTGAACGGTAGTAAGAATGCACGGTACTACCAAGAAATTGCCGTCAATCGAGTCATGGATGCTATCGCAGAAGAAAAGAAACGAATATTACTTACTCTTGCTACGGGTACAGGTAAGACATTTATTGCGTTTCAAATTGCATGGAAACTATTTCAAAGCAGATGGAATGTATCAAAAGAGGGATCTCGACGACCTCGCATATTATTTCTTGCAGATAGAAACATACTGGCTGATCAGGCTTTTAATGCCTTCGGTGTGTTCTCTGAAGATGCTCTGGTCCGTATAACTCCAAATGATATAAAGAAAAAAGGTGCTGTTCCGATGAACGGTAGTGTTTTCTTTGCAATCTTTCAGACTTTTATGAGTGGTCCAAATGATACTCCATACTATGGAGACTATCCCACGGATTATTTTGACTTCATCATTATTGATGAATGTCACCGAGGTGGTGCAAACGACGAATCTAACTGGCGAGGTATTCTTGAATACTTCTCTCCAGCGGTTCAACTAGGTCTTACAGCTACTCCAAAACGAAAAGACAATACAGATACATATAAGTATTTTGGTGAACCTGTTTACATTTACTCGCTAAAAGAAGGTATTAATGACGGTTTCCTCACACCGTTCAAAGTCAAAAGAATTAAGACCACGCTTGATGAATATATCTATACGAGAGACGACGATGTTGTTGAAGGTGAAGTGGAAGAAGGAAAAATCTATACAGAAGATGATTTTGCTCGAGGGAATATAAGTATTATTGAACGCGAGGAAGTTCGGGTAAAAATCTTCCTGAGTGAAATTAATCAACATGAAAAAACGATTGTATTTTGTGCTACACAAGGTCATGCACTGCTTGTTAGAGATTTAATAAATAAATATAAAGAAAGTAAAGACCCTAACTATTGCCAACGTGTGACTGCCAACGATGGATTCCTTGGTGAACAATATTTGAGAGAGTTTCAGGACAACGAAAAATCAATACCGACGATTCTAACTACTTCACAAAAACTTTCTACTGGTGTAGATGCTCGAAACATTCGAAATATTGTGCTTATGCGTCCCGTCAATTCAATGATTGAATTCAAGCAAATAGTAGGTCGAGGCACGCGACTTTTTGATGGTAAGGAGTATTTCACTATTCTTGATTTCGTAGACGCATATCATCACTTTCTGGATCCAGAATGGGATGGTGAGCCTATTGCTGAAACTGCCAGTGAAGATTCTGAAAAAGATATTCATGATGGTGACACAAAGCATGCTTCTAATATAAGTGACCTACTTACTGTTGGTGAACCTTTAGGGCAGAGTACTAAACTTAAAATCAAGCTTCGAGACGGAAAAGAGCGCGAAATACAACACATGGTGTCTACATTTTTTATAGATGCTGATGGCCGCCCAATGTCTGCAGAAGAGTTTTTAAATAAGCTATATGGAACTTTTCCAGCATTCTTTAAAAACGAGGAAGAGCTTAGGGTTATTTGGTATAGCCCTGTAACACGTAAGGTATTTTTAGAAAAAATCTCAGAGTTGGGTTTTGGTAAAGATCAACTTGAAGGTGTTCAAAGAGTGATTAACGCTGAAAATAGTGATTTGTTTGATGTACTCGGATACATTGCTTTTGCTCTACAGCCTATTACGCGCGTTGAAAGAATTCAAAATACTAAATATGATATTTTAGATGGTCTAGATGAAAAACATCGAGAGTTTATTGAGTTTGTCCTTGCGAAATATCAAGAACGTGGCGTTGAAGAATTAGACGAAGAAAAATTGCCCCAATTACTCAATCTCAAATATCATGCCATATCTGATGCAGAACGAATTTTAGGTGGAGTGGAAAAAATAAGATCTTTATTTTTTGATTTTCAGAGAAATCTTTATACAAAATAAATCTTTATCTTCTCTTTAATCTTTCTTCAGATATTCTTGATCACTCATTGTATATACTGGCTCACATGCCACCACCAATATATATCACTGTTAAATACAATCAGACATTACAAGTAATTACAGGAGTAGGGGAGGATCCGATGATCATGAGCGAGGGATCGACGTTTTCATGGCTGTTGCAATGCATTTTTACCTCGTATCCGGAGATTCCCAAGACCTATGCGCCTGGCGTATTGCGCTTCTTGGTCAATGGCGTGGCGCCCAAGACGTACAGTCCGTTATTAGATGGGGATGAAGTCTGCTTTTGGACGGAGTGAAGAAATATGAAGAAAGAAATTATTCAAACTTTAACGAGTAGTTTTGAAGCCCATGCTCATAAAACAACTGAGGATGTAGAATTTTGGCTCGCAAGAGATGTACAGCATTTACTGGGGTATAATCAATGGCGTAATTTTTTAAGCGTTATTTTAAAGGCCAAAATAGCGTGTGAGGGCAGTGGTTATAATCCTGGCGATCATTTTGCTGACGTCAGCAAAATGATCGCTTTAGGCAAAGACGGTCAACGCAAAATTGAAGATATTATGCTTACTCGGTATGCCTGCTATCTTATAGCCCAAAACGGCGATCCGCGTAAAGAAGAAATTGCTTTTGCTCAAAATTATTTCGCCGTACAAACCAGAAAGCTTGAATTAATTGAAAAAAGAATACAAAAGTTTGAACGTTTAATGGCGCGGCAAAAGTTAACTGAAACCGAAAAAGAACTCTCTGGCATTATCTTCCAACAAACGGGGAGTGACAAGGACTTTGGAATTATTCGCAGCAAGGGAGACAAGGCGCTGTTTGGATATACCACTCAAGAAATGAAACGACGACTCAATATTCCCGAAAGTCGCGCATTGGCAGATTTTCAGCCTACTATTATTTTAAAGGCGAAAGATTTTGCGACAGAAATTACTATTTTTAATTCAAAAGCAAAAATGCTGACTTCGGAACAATTTATTTCTGCAGAACATGTTATTAATAATAAAAGCGTGAGAAAAACATTATTAAATCGAGGTATTATCCCCGAGCAATTGCCTGTTGAAGAAGATATTAAAAAAGTAGAAAGAAAATTAAAATCAGAAGACAGTAAAAATATCAAAAAAACAGAAAAGCTGTAAGGAATTATATTTACAAAATAATCATTAATCAAGTCAATTTGTAAATAATCCGTCAAATTGCTATAGTAATACTATGTCTACCTGGATACAACACAAGCGCAAGGCAGCGGGGCTTTCTCAAACCGAAGTGGCAAAAAGTCTGGGTATTTCCCGCCCAACGTATCTGAAGCTGGAGCAAGGCGCACTGAAAGCCAGCGAGCAACAAAAGGCCTTGCTGGCAAGTATTTTCGGCGTATCGCATCATACGCTTGAAAAAAATAGTGTGGAAAAAAAGCCTCAGACCAAGGATATACACATCAGGGAAATTCCTCGGGAACATACCGAGAAATTCAAGCAAGTATTGCTGTATATTGTCAGCAAGGTCGGCGGTCGTCCCAATATCGGACAAACGGCATTGTACAAACTGCTGTATTTCATCGATTTTGACTATTATGAAAAATACCAACAGTATTTGATCGGGGCCACGTATATTAAGAATACCCACGGGCCGAGTCCGGTCTCTTTTGCCAAGATCGTTCGTGATTTGGAGGAGCAAGGCAAGCTGGTGGAAGTGCGTAGTAAGTTCTTTCAGTATGATCAGAAAAAATACGTGGCCACCGGTGAGTCAGAAGTGTCATTGCTCAGCGCATCCGAACTGAAACATATCAATGACGAGCTCGAACGATTGGCGTCAAAAACAACCAAGGAATTGTCCGACCTGTCGCATATTGACACGCCATGGCGCGTGGCCGAGGACAAGGCCGTGCTGAACTACCGCCATGTATTTTATCGGCCGGACGAAACATCAGTAGGCGACTATGAGCCACTTTGATCAATTGCCTGAATTCGAAAAAGAATTCAAAAAGCTTTCAAAAAAATATTCCAGTCTTGGGCGCGATATTGAAGATATCAAGGCAGTCCTTTCACAGTCACCGACCGGCATCGGTAAGAATTTTACCATTATTAAAATAGTGAATGACGTAAAAATAGTGAAAGTCCGCATTCACTGCGAATCCCTCAGGGCCAGAACGATCAGGCTGATATACGCGTATCATGCCGACCGTGTCACGTTTATGTATATTCAGTTGTACGCAAAGGGTGACAAAGAAAATGAAGACAAAGCCCGTATCGATGACTATATCAACAAGATAGTGTAGGATAGTGCTATGAACATAACCTCCGCGCAATTTATTAAGGGAGTCACGGATGGCAGGGAAGTCGAGGATTTGGCGTTTCCGCAGGTGGCCTTTATAGGCCGATCGAATGTCGGGAAGTCGAGTACTATCAATACATTGACCAGGGTCAAAGGCTTGGCCAAGACCAGTTCGTTTCCCGGGCGCACACGGCAGATCAATGTCTTTTTGATCAATAACAAGTTTTATCTCATTGACTTGCCGGGCTACGGCTATGCCAAGGTTTCCAAAGTCGATCGCGCGGCCATCGAGGAAGTCATCAACAGCTATCTGTTCAATCCCGCCATCATGCAAAAGAAAGTCGTGCTGATCATCGACGCATTCGTCGGTCCGACCGAGTCTGACTTGGAAATGCTCGACGCGCTGTTAGAGCGCACAAAAGACGTCGTGATACTGGCCAATAAGATCGACAAGGTCAAAAAATCCCATCAAAAGGCGACTCTGGATAAGATCAAGGAAACATTGCACGGGCAAACAGTCATTCCTTTTTCTGCAGAGGAAAAGATCGGAGTGAGTGAAATTTTATCCCTTTTTTAATTTTGCCACATCCTCTTCATTGAGTCGGCGGACGGCGCCGGGCTTCATGGTGCCGATCTTCATAAAGCCGATGTCGGTGCGGATCAATGACTCAACGTTGAGATGACACACGTCGCACATGCGGCGGATCTGGTGCTTGCGTCCTTCATGCAGCACGATGGTAAAGCTCTTGCGAGAGAGACGCTTTGTCTTTGCGGGCTTCGTCTTTACTTTACTTCGTCCCGCCGTAGCTTTAGCGAAGGAGGATCCATCTAATAGAATGCCGCTCGCCATTTTCCGCAATGCTTCATCGGTCACATTTTCGCGTACCGTCACTTCATACGTTTTGCCGACAGTGGAATTTTCTTGCGTCAACGCCCGCGCCAATGAGCCGTCATTGGACATGATGATCAAACCCTCGGAATCCTTATCGAGACGACCGATTGGCGCCAGGTGCTTGAATCTAGGAAAATAATCATGGAGATCTTTGGATGAAGCGCCTGTAGCATTGGTTTCAATATCCCGGGGCTTGTACACCAAAATGGATTCCTTGCCGGCTTGGATGTCGCCTTTGATGTCGATCGTGTCTTTACCGACAATGATGCCAAAGCCGGGTTCTTTGATGACCTTGCCGTTGACTTTTACCAGTCCGGCCACAATCAATGCCTTGGCTTCGCGACGAGAGGCTAACCCTTGGTGGGCCAATGCGCGCTCGAGGCGTTCAAGGCCCGGCGCCAGTGTTTTTTTGGAGATAGTCATGATTTTGCGAGTATAGCACGCATAGTATAAAATACCGTGCATGCATTCCGTGGAAGACATAATAGAAGTGGCGCAAAGCCTGCAAGACAAAGGGCAAAATGAGCAAGCATTGGAAGCGTTCAGCCGGGCCTTTGACCTATTGATCGACCAGGCCGGGCAGTATGCTCGCGCTCAGGAAGCCGACACGACCGACGACGAATTACGCACGATCGCGCCGCGGCTGTTCGAGCACTCCACCGTATTTTTGAAAAAGAATATCATGGCGGCGTACTTGCTCAATGCCATGGGCGTGCTCTTCGGGCAAATGAAAGACTATGACAATGCGCAACAAAAGTTCCTCGAAGCTATTGCTTATATTCCCGACAACATCGAGTATAGCGATCCGGCTGACAATCTCGAGCGCATTGCCGGCGAAGCTGCCGCCTTCGAAGAATAACGTATTACTTTTTATTATTGTAGGCTATACTTCTCTCATACATTCATGGGAAAACTGCGGAACATACATGTTGGAGTGTTGGCGATCACGATCGTGATTTTTAGTGTCGGAGGATACGCATTACATTTTTATACAACCAAAACAGCGTACTCGGCGACCGTTCCCGCTGCTCCTATTATCACTCCTGTTGCCGCTACTTTACATATCCGTACTCCGGCTCATGTCACGGGTATTTATATTTCCGGATGGAGCGCCGGCACCGCGTCGAGCATGCGACACATCGATACGTTGTTGGCCGGCGGCAAGCTGACCGCCGTAGTCATCGATATCAAAGACGCGACCGGGCGATTGTCCTACATGCCACAAGACCCTGCATTACGAGCCAGCAGGGTCGGTACCAATCGCATCGCGCACTTGGCGGCACTGATCCAGTCATTGCATGACAAGCATATCTATGTCATCGGTCGTATTTCAGTCTTTCAAGATCAGTACTATCCGACGCTTCATCCTGAGGATGCATTACAAGACAAGACCGGCGGTCCTTGGAAAGACCCCAAAGGATTGGAATATTTACAGGCCAACAATACCGATATCTGGCACTACACCGAACGCATCGCCGAAGACGCCTATGCCCAAGGCTTTGACGAGATCAATCTCGACTACGTGCGTTTTCCTTCCGACGGCCGGTTGCGGGATATTGATGTGAGTACCTTCGCCAAAAACAAACAAGACACTATTGTCGATTTCTTCACTGATATTGATGCAACATTGCGCCAGCAAGATCACATTCCGGTGTCAGCCGATATTTTCGGACTGACACTGAGCGCCAATGACGATATGGGTATCGGTCAGAAATTGGAATTGATCGCGCCGCATGTCGACTATGTCTGTCCGATGATCTACCCTTCGCATTTCTGGCCGGGCAGTTACGGATTTCAAAATCCGGCCAATCATCCGTACGAGATCATCCATGCCGCATTGGACCATGGCAAGGATAAATTACGAGCGGCCGGCATCACGACCAGCAAGCTGCGTCCTTGGCTGCAGGATTTCAGTTTGGGGACATTCTATACGCCGACTATGGTCCAAGCCCAGATCACTGCTACCAACGATGTCGGATTGTCATCTTGGCTGATGTGGGATGCGGGCAACATATACACTTCATCTGTGTACAAATAGTTGCTATACTATATCCATTACTCGTAATATAATTGTCATATGGCCAAAGGCGTACGCTCTCAAAAAGAAGCGAAAAAACCAAAAAAAGATAAGAAGAAATAAGCTCTTTTATTCATGAAAAAAGACTGGGTACTGCCAGTCTTTTTTCTTATTCGTGTGCCATAGCTTTAGCGGCGGCGGATGCTATAATAAGAGTATTACTTATTAATAAAACGTTTATATGGTTGCATTATTTATTATCGGGCACGTGGTATTGGGATTGTACTTTTTACAAAGCGGCATCACTCACTTTTTCAAGGCTAATTACTTGGCCGGCTATGCCGCTTCAAAAGGCGTGCCGTTCGCCAAGGTTGCCGTCATTGCTTCCGGCGCATTGTTCGCCTTGGGCGGTATTTCGCTTATCGGCTGGACCGGCTTCCGTCCCGACATCGGCATCGGCTTGATCATTTTGGCATTGTTGCCGATCACCACCATGATGCATAATTTCTGGACGATCAAAGATCCGATGCAGCGCGCCAATGAAGAAATAGGCTTCATGAAAAATATCGCGCTTATCGCGGCATTGATGCTGATCTTGGCCTACGTATTGGCCATCGGCTAACATGCGGTACTGGCTCTTGAAAAGCGAAGGCGATTGCTACTCAATCGATGATTTGCAACGCGACCAGCAAACGGCCTGGACCGGCATTCGCAACTACCAAGCGCGCAATTTCATGCGCGATGACATGAAGTCGGGGGACAAGGCATTGTTCTATCATTCCAATAGCAAGCCGACGGGCATTTATGGTGTGGCAAAGATCGTCAGCAACGCCAAACCCGACGCAACGCAATTCGACAAAAAGGACGGTCATTATGATGCTACCAGCACAAAGGCCGATCCGCGATGGTATTGCGTGGACGTGTTATTCGTCAAAAAGTTTCCCGAACCGATTTCTCTGCAAGAAATAAAGAATGATCCCCACCTCGAAGGCATGATGGTGCGCCAACCCGGCAGCCGCCTGTCCGTGCAGCCCGTGTCAGAAAAACACTTTAATTACATCACCAAGGAATTGTAAGAAAATTTCACTTAGGAGCTGAGCTGCTAAGTGTTAGGTACTCGGTACCTAACACAATGGCAGCTGCTAAGTAGTCACCATCTGTACTTTTATGGGTTGTATGGTAAGGTAAATAAAAAGCACATAAAAAAAGGAGGAAAAGTGAAGAATACAGTTTTTAAGGTTGAGGAAACAACCTATCTTTCCACGGCGCGATTCATGGAAGCGTTTAAAAAGTTAGTGGTGATGAAATGCACACCGCAAGACTGGTCGGTCACATTGGCCAGTTTGATCGAGAACAAAGCACTGCATCGCTATCTGAGAAGAAGTAAAAGAACAAAAGGCATTCAAATCATTTTTCGTTATGAAAATAACAAAAATGGCAAGATGGTGATTATTCTTACAACGTATGATGCGCGAACCGGTACGGCCAAACGGGTCGGTTCGGGGTGGGTGATGATCATTGATCGTCGAAATAAAAAGCCGTTCTTTTGGTTTCAATTGCGACGCACCAGGTATTTCTTGAAGCGATTGCTGGAAGTCACTGAACTGATGATAGCGATTGTGGATAATTGGCCGACCTGTCCTGAATGTGGGCAAGACCTGCTCATGGTGCAAGTTCCCAACATCATGCACATGCGAGCATTTACCTGCCACAACAGTACTTTTAAACATCGTAAGCTCAAACCTTATTTCTTGATTACCACCATGGTATTGCCAGAAAAATATCTGACCATGATGAGGAATCGTTTTGACGAGTTTTACATGTATCGTCGCGCTGAGGCAGAACAGGGAAATGATCGCCAATATGCTCGTATCATTCGTAGCCGGAGAAATCAAGACACTGATCAAGCAGCTGTTTCTGAAGATTGGTACGGAGACCTACGATACGAACCTAAAAACGGCGAAACAATTTATTATGATGAAGCCCATCCTGAATAATATCAGGGGGGGGCTTTTTTTATTATCTTTATGATAAAGTTTTGCTTTACTATTTCTTCAGATATTCTTGAACACCAATGTTCTATGATGGTATGGTGGACAGGACATCTGCTATACTTATCGTATGACCATCCCTTATGATCCCGAATACATCACGTACTTCGCGGAGACTGATTACCGCAATCAGCGCACGCGCTTCGGCATCAAAAGCCGTGATCGTACGCGCCACATGTATGTCATCGGTAAGTCCGGTGTCGGTAAGTCCACACTCTTGGAAAACATGGCCATTCAGGATATTGCTCGTGGCGAAGGCTTGGCAGTGCTGGATCCTCACGGCAGTTTCGCGGAAAAAATGCTCGATTATATCCCTGAGCATCGTATCAAGGACGTGATCTATTTCGCGCCGTTCGATACCGAATACCCGATCTCTTTCAATGTCATGGAAGATGTCGGTGCCGACAAGCGCCACTTCGTCGCGTCTGGTCTGATGAGCACGTTCAAGAAGATCTGGGTGGATGCCTGGAGTGCCCGCATGGAATACATTCTGAATAATATCCTGTTGGCATTGCTTGAATACCCCGATGCGACGTTGTTGGGCGTCAACCGCATGCTTTCCGACAAGGCCTTTCGCGACAAAGTAGTATCCAAAATCACCGACCCGGGCGTCAAGGCCTTTTGGAGCGAAGAGTTTGCCAAATATGGCGACCGCTACATGCAAGAAGCCGGTGCCGCCATTCAGAACAAGATCGGTCAGTTCACCGCCAATCCGCTCATCCGCAATATCATCGGCCAGCCCAAGTCCAGTTTCGATATTCGCGAAGCCATGGACAACCAAAAGATCTTGATCGTGAACCTGTCCAAGGGGCGTATCGGCGAACAGAATACCGCATTGCTGGGCAGTATGATCATTACCAAGATTTATCTGGCGGCCATGAGTCGCGCCGATGCCAGTCCCGCTCGTTTGGCCGAATTGCCCAACTTCTATTTCTACGTCGACGAATTCCAATCCTTCGCCAATGAATCTTTCGCCAATATTTTGTCCGAGGCCCGAAAATATAAGTTAGGACTCATCATTGCCCACCAGTACGTGGCGCAAATGGAAGAATCGGTGCGTGACGCCGTCTTTGGTAACGTCGGTACCAGTATCAGTTTCCGTGTCGGTCCGCTGGACGGGGAATTGATGGAAAAAGTCTTCGCGCCGCAATTTACGGCCAATGACCTGATCAATCTCGGCATGGCACAGATTTATCTGTCACTGCTCATCAACGATATGGGCTCATCGCCGTTCTCCGCCCGCACTTTGCCTCCTTTGCCGCATCCGACTCTTACGTATCGCAACGATGTCATCGAGATTTCCCGTACCGTTCATGCCGCGCCCAAAGAGCAAGTTGAAAAAAGCATTCTGGAATGGTTCGGCAAGGATACTGCGCCGACCGACGGGGGAGAAAGGCCGCAACGCAAATTTGAACCTCGCCCGGCCGTGCAACGCTCTGTGCAATCTTATCCTCAATCTCAAACCCAGCCTCAGTCATTCGCAAAACCGGCTCCTACCAGTCATACGCCCTTTAAGAAAGCCTTTACCGCCACTCCGCCGGCCGTGCAATTGCCGGAACTATCCGCCGGCCCGGCGCGAGTATTTCGCCCTATCAGCAAAGACGTTGCCCAGGTCAAAAAACCTACCCCGACCATTGTCATTCAAAACAATACCCAGCAAAATACCGTCATACAAAATACCACTGTCTCTCCCTCACTCACGGAGTTATTGGCTTCCATCGATGGAACAAAACCCGCGGCCTCTTCATCTCCCGCTGTCGGCACCCCTTTTACCGGAGAAAAGCCTTTACGAGAAAATATCCCTCCAGTGAAATTGACCGAGCGCGGTCCGACAGAAAAAAACCGTGACCTTTTGAAAGCGGCTTTGCAAGGTGCCGTGAGTGCTGTGCCCGCTCCTACTCCTGCACCTGTTACTACTGCAGTAACTACTCAGCCAGAAGAAATTCCGTACCAAACGTTACAAAAAATATTAGAATAAAATAACTAGAGTAAAATATGAAATACTTTTTACCGCTCTTTTTTGGCGTCTTGTTTTTGCCATTGATCGCTTTTGCCGATGTGAAAATCAATGAAGTGGCTTGGATGGGAACCACTACGAGCAAATACAGCGAATGGATCGAACTTTATAATGACAGCGACACCGCAGTATCGCTGGCCGGATGGAAATTATATAAGACCGGGGACAAGACGCTCTTCACGCTCAGTAAAAGCATTGCCGCCAAGGGGTATTTGCTGGTACAGCGCACTACCGCCAAAACGGCCGGCGCTTTTCCCGATATCAACGATGAGGCCGGCAAGTTTGGATCGGGGGGATTGAACAATGCCGGTGAAGACCTGACCTTAAAAGATGATCATGACACCGTCATCGACACGCTGGCATTTGCCAGTGGGTGGCCGGCCGGAAATGCCCACAGCAAAGACACTATGCAATGGAACGGGCAACAGTGGATCACTGCCCCTGGTACTCCCGATGCCGCAAACGCGACCGTGGACCAAGGCATACCAAGCGCTCGACAATCTGCGTCTGTCGCCGCCGTTGTAACTAAAAAAACCGTTACTAAAAAAGCTGCCACCGCCAAAGCAACAAAAACTGCTGCCAAAATAAAATCGGCGCTCACTGTCACGGCCGCTAAAGATGTTTTTCAAGGAGTGCGCAATGAATACAGCGCATCGGTTACATTGCCTGATGAATTAAAAACAGCGCAAGGATATTTCTATTGGAATATGGGAGACGGCACGACGTATACCCAGAGCACCCTGTCGCCACTGAGTTACACCTATCGGTATGCCGGTACGTACACGGCCAGCCTTTCTTATTTTTCTGCTCCCGCTGCTTCTCAGCCGGCTTTGCAAGATACTGCCACCGTGACGGTACGAGTTCCGGCAGTGACCCTGGAAACCATATCCAATGGTGCGGCGCTGCAAATGACTAACGATACTTCCACTGCCATGGATATCGGTCAATGGCCCATTGTCACCACGCAGGGGATCCGCGCTATGCCGTTATTGACTATTATTTCTCCCGAATCTCACATCACGGTTACCGCGCAATCATTGGGGTTGCTAGCGATACAACATCCGGTGTTGAGTACTCCGGATGGAACGATCGTGCCCTCATCGCCCATTAAGAAAACCACCGTTAAGGCTAAGAAAAAAACTAAAGCCAAAGCCAAGACCAAGACTGCTAAAAAGAAGAAGTCTAAAACAAAGAAGAAACAGGCCCTTCGACAAGCTCAGGGCCAAAAATAAAACGTCACCCGTTATACGGGTGACGTTTTATTTTTGGCCTTGTCTTACTCCTCGTGCTTTTTATGGCACAGAAGGAGTAACAGGTTTTACAGATAGAGTTTGAGTGCTTGCGATAGGAGGGGACTGCAAGGCGGCAGTGGCACTGTCGGGAACGGTACTCACGGCTTTATTGATGCTTTCGATCTCATTGGAAATGATTTTGATCTCTTGATCGGAGACTTTTAACAACGTCGCATTCACTGTTTCAAGCGCGCTGGCCTTGCTGCTGGTGGCTTCAGGAGTGGTAGCGGGCGTGTTTTCCAGCGTGGCCTTGTTAGCCTTCAATGTCTGTGTCAGAGAAGCGGTGACCGTCAAGGCGGTGGAGGGTGACTGGTTACTGAGAGTATTTAAATTGGCTGAGAGATCTGCTACTTGATTGCTCAGGGCCTTGGCGGCGATTTCTTGTTTGGCTGGAGTGAGCGAGTTGGAGCTTGCCAAGGTTTGGATTTCGCCGACACGATCCTTGATACGGGTTTCTTTAAACGCCAGTTGTGTTGCCGGATCAGTACCAACGATCAACCCTTTGACTTTTTCATTGACATTGAGTTTGAATGAATAGAGCGGGTCGCCAGGCAGCGCGTTGCTTGCCACTGCAGAGACACTGCCGGCGATAAAGACAATGAACATCATGCTGGAAAGGGCGATGCGAAGGCCGTGCTGCACGCCGCGCTTGAAAAATGAATCGGTCACCAATACGGGAGTCGCCATCACGATACGTGCGGCATGCGCGCGTATCAAATTGCGCTCCTCATCGGTGAGAGTGACAGCCTTCAGTTCTTTTAATGTGTTTAATTGGTTTTCCATTTGTTTTCTCCTTGTTGCATCTTTTCTTTTTCATCAAAATGATTGCGTAATTTTTTGACAATGCGATGAATGCGCACAGTCATGGCATTGACGCTTTTGCCGTAGAGCGCAGCGATTTCCTCGATCGGTTTTTCCTCGGTAAAGCGCAAAAAGATGATCTGCTTGCTTTCCTCGTCCAACAGCTCAAGCAGTGCACGCACTGTTTCTCTATCGTCTCCGCGGAAGACCTCGTCGACCGTTTTATTGCTGCCGGGATCAAATCCGGCTTCCATTAACGTGTCCAGAGAAGCGGACTTTGATTTTTTAAAATAATCGATGACCGCATTGCGGGCGATACGATATAGAAACGCCTCATTGTGTTCGATTGTTTTTCCTGAGGCCAGGTACAGCCAGGTCTTGGTAAAGGTGTCTTGGGTGATATCAAGCGCCACCGCCCGGTTCGTTACCCGAAAGTAAATAAATCGGAAAATAGCGTCTTGATGAGCCTCTACCAGGTCAAAAAAGTGCTGTTCCTTATCTTTAGACGAGTCATTACGCTCCATATTACAAGTATACACACAATAGGGCTTTGGGGCACTTTTTGTTATACTGGCGGCATGAATACCGCTCCAGAACGTCAAAAAATCGTCATTGTCGGGGGAGGATTTGCCGGCATCGAAACTGCCCGACTATTGGCAAAAAAGCACCTGGCGATTGATATCACCCTGGTCTCCAATAATTCGGATTTTCACTATTATCCCAACCTCTATCGTTTGGTAGTGGGGGCATCGGTCCATCAAGCCGCGGTCGCGGTCAATGAGATTTTGCCATCGAGTGTGACCGTTATTATTGATACCTACACCGGCATTGATCAGGCGGCCCATACGATCACATTGCAAAGCGACAAGACAGTACCGTATGATTTTTTAGTCATGGCATTGGGCAGCGAGCCGAATTATTTCGGCATCGATGGCTTGGCGGCACATTCAAAAAGCTTTCTGTCAGTTGAAAAAGCATTGGCATTGAAAAATTATTATTCCGACTTGATCACAGCATGCAGAACAATACCTGAGGAAGAAGCGCGCATGTCTCTCCATACTATTATTGTCGGCGCCGGTCCGGCCGGAGTAGAACTTGCCGGTGTCTTGCGGCCTTATTTGGTACAACAAGCAAAAGTGAACGGTATTAACGCTGACATGGTCACCGTAGACTTGCTTGATTCTTCTCCTCGCCTGTTGCCAATGCTGCCGGCTCGAGCATCGGCCAAGGTGCAAAAACAATTACAGAAAAAAGGAGTAACCTTTTATGCCAATCACGGAGTCAGTGCTTGTGACGAACATTGCGTGACCGTCGTTGATAAAAATATCACCCCTGAAGTAAAGAAAGAATTGCATGCCGGCACCGTCATTTGGACGGCCGGCACGAAGATCAGCAGTGCGTTTGCCACTATTCCCGGTGTGGAAATGACCGAACGCAAACGAGTGACGGTCACTCCCAACCTTACCTTGCCTCAGGATGACAAAATATATATTGCCGGAGATGGCTCCGGCACGCCCTTTAGCGGCTTGGCACAGACTGCCATTGATCAAGGCGCCTACATTGCGCAAGCCATCGCCTATCGCGTGCAAAACAAATTGATCGCGCCGTACGAACCGAAACAAGGCGTGTTTGTTATTCCTGTTGGGAAGTATTGGGCTATTTTCAATTATAAAGATTTTGTGATGAGTGGACATGCGGCCTACTTCCTGCGCATTATGATCGATGTGCGGTATTTCCTGCGCACCGCTTCCATTGCGCACGTATTTAAAATGCTTAGAAAATAATAATGAAATCAGAAACACACACAGACTGGGACAACGTGGCGCATTGGTACGATAATTACCTGATAGGAGAAGACACCTATCAATCGGTTGTTATTGCTCCCAATGTATTGCGATTGATCGCTCCGCAAAAAGGCCAGCGTATCCTTGATGTGGCCTGCGGACAAGGATACTTCGCGCATCTCTGTGCCGAAAAAGGCGCTGAAGTGGTTGGTATCGATCAATCCTCGGTCTTGATTGAAAAAGCTAAAAAAGCCGCTAAAGGAAATGAATTGTACATTGTGGGAAATGCGGAAACATTGGACGCATACAAGCTTGAAATATTCGATACTGTTTTTTCTGTATTGGCATTGGAAAATATTAAGAACATCTCGGCGGTTATGGAGGGGATAGGGCAGGTGGTGAAAAAGGACGGCACGGTGGTGTTGGTATTGCTTCATCCGGCCTTTCGCATCCCGCAACATGCCGACTGGGGGTACGATAGCAAGAAAACAGTGCAGTATCGCAAGGTAGAAAAATATCTATCTGAAATTACTATTCCGATAGAGTTTGCGCCATTCAAGGGTACAGGGGCCAGCAAGAAGATCAGCACCGTGACTTTTCACCGCTCATTGCAATGGTACATGAAGATGTTCCGTAATAACGGCTTTGTTATTTCCAATATAGAAGAATGGATTTCTCATAAAAAATCCGAAGCCGGCCCGCGTCAGCACGCCGAAGACACCGCACGGAAAGAAATACCCATGTTTCTTTGTTTGGAATTGCGAAAACTATAAAGACTGACTTCAAGCGCAGAATAAGAGGTTTGTCGTAGTGTTTGTTTTCAGGAAAGTGCCAAAAAATTTTTTCCAACCCGGCGGGCTTGTTCAAAAACTTTTTGGCACTTTCCCTTCATCAAACTATCTGTTAAAAATTTTCTGACGAAAAGCGCAGAGCGAAATGCTGACTGAACAAGCCCGCCGGGTTGGAAGAAGCATTTCGCTCTGCGCTGGAAGTCAGCCGAATACTAATCTATTTTTTTTAAAACTTCTGGAATTTTTTGAAAATCATTCAATAAATCTTGACGCAGTCCGCCATTATACAAAGCTGCTGCCGGGTGATAGAGGGGTAAAAAATATTCAGTCGGCATGCCCGTAATATGTTTCTTCAAAAGTTTTCCGTGCACAGCAGAAATCTTTTCATCCGGGAAGAAATTACTCATAGCATGACGTCCCAGAAAGACGATCAGTTTCGGTTTTATAGCGAGCAGTTCTTCCGTTAACCATGACCGACAAGTTTCTTTTTCTGCGGGCAAGGGATCGCGATTGTCGGGAGGGCGATACTTCACGACGTTGGTGATGTAAATATCCTCGCGCTTCATATTGATAGACGCCAGCATTTCGGCCAGGAATTTCCCGGCGGCACCGATAAAAGGACGGCCTTCACTATCTTCTTTTTTTCCTGGAGCTTCGCCAATAAAAACAATATCGGCATCAGGATTACCATCACCAGGGACGGCTTGCGTGGCTGTGGCCTTGAGGTCGCAAGTGCAATGATCTCGCCAATATTCATTTATTTCAGCCAATGTTTTCATGTTCCTTCCAGTATGGTACCATGACTCTATATGGGATTTAAATCATTTTTACTAAAAAAGACCTTGCAGATGAAAGGGGTTTCCAGCGACCAAGCGGAACAAATTGCCAAAGCCATCGAAGACAATCCGGAAATGGCACAGAGCTTGAAGAAACTGGAAGACAATAAGGAAGTCAAAGGCTTGCTGGAAAAGATCCAAAAGGAAATCGAAGAAAAGAAAAAAGCCGGCATGCCCGAGCAATACGCCGCCGTGCAAGTCATGGGCAAATACAAAAGCGAATTAGCCAAGCACCGCGAAGAACTGGCACCGTTGATGCAGCTGATGGGCATGGGCGGCATGGGGAGATAATATGGGATTAAGTATCGGAATTGTCGGGTTGCCGAATGTAGGCAAGTCGACATTGTTTAATGCATTAACGAAGAAAGGGGTTCCGGCTGAGAACTATCCTTTTTGCACGATTGATCCGTCGGTCGGTATTGTTGCGGTGCCGGATGAGCGCTTGCATATGCTGAGCGCGTTTTCAAAGTCGGCCAAGACCATTCCCGGCGCGATAGAGTTTGTCGACATTGCCGGCTTGGTGGAAGGCGCTTCGAAAGGCGAAGGGTTGGGCAATAAATTTTTGGCCAATATCAGAGAGACTGATGCTATTTTGGAAATGGTGCGATTGTTCCCGATAATAGGTGGAGGAAAGGAGATCGCCCATGTCTACGGCACTGTCGATCCGCTACGCGATATTTCCGTCATCAATCTGGAATTGATATTGGCCGATTTTGAAACGGTGACCAAACGTCGCGGCAATCTAGCGCGTGACGTCAAGCGCGGCGACAAGATCGCCGTGGTAGAGGATGGCCTGCTGGCACAGATAGAAGCGGCATTGGAAGCGGGGCAGCTGGCCAATACTATCTCATTCAATGAAGAGGAACAAAAGATCGTGAAGCAATTGAACTTGCTGACAACCAAGAAATTTTTATACGGACTCAACAAAAGAAGCGGCGCCAGTAACTTGGATGAAAGTGATCCGGAAAAATTTAAGGAATTGACTGATATGATCGTGGAAAGTGGCGCGCAGTATGTGGTGCTCGATGCCAAGATTGAAGATGATCTCAAGGATTTTGAGGGCACTGAGCGTCAAGAAATGCGTGAAGCGCTTCTTGGCAGCGAGGTGTCACGAGCAGAGTCGAGGGATGTTGAGACGGACGGTATCAACCGGCTCATTTCAAAAGCTTATGAACTCCTTGGCCTGGAAACATTCTTCACCACCGGCGAAGACGAGACCCGCGCTTGGACGATCAAGAAGGGCAGTACCGCACCTATTGCCGGCACCGCCATTCACACCGACTTCAAGGATAAATTTATCCGGGCCGAAGTGGTGTTCTGGAAAGATCTGCTTGATAATGGTTCGTATGCCATTGCCCGCTCCAAAGGATTAGTAAGAACAGAAGGCAAGGAATACATCGTGAAGGACGGGGATGTCATAGAATTTAAAATATAGTATATATTTTAAATTCTATGACCCTGAGCGTAGTCGAAGGGTGTGTCGGGTAAATTGAATTCAACAGTATGGAACAAAATGTAGTAACTATTCTAAAATCAAACGGCATTGCCGTCGTCGCCACCGACACCTTGTATGGCATACTCGGTGCCGCATATAACGAAGCAGTGGTGCGACGTATCTATGAGCTGAAAGGACGAGATGAAAATAAACCGTTCATTATTCTTATTCCCACCATTGAAACCTTAACGCAATTCGGCATTGTACTTTCCGATAGTGAAAAAGAAAAAATGTCCCAATGGTGGCCCGCGCCACTGACGGTGATATTACCGATCCCAGAAGACAGACAAGAACAATTTTCATATTTGCATCGGGGCACCAATGAGATCGCGTTTCGCATGCCGGACAAGGGATCCCTCAGAGCATTGTTACAAGAAACCGGCCCACTGGTGGCACCGAGCGCCAATCCGCAAGGGCAAGCACCGGCGCAAACCATCGAAATGGCGAAAGAATATTTCGGCGACAATGTCGACTACTATGCCGATGAAGGGGAAGTGCAGGGCCAGCCATCGACCATCATTCGCCTGCATAATGGCGCTATTACCCTTATTCGACAAGGCGTATACAGCATTGACTTATTCATAATAATGTTGTTATAATTAAAAAAATAATCTTTTGTTACACCAAACTTAAAACTCAATGGAAAAAGTAGCCTCTACTATCATTGCCCCCCGACTGATCAAGCAACAAATAGAATGCATTATTTCAATCATTAAAACTTTTAGTTTCCTTGATTGGCTTAGTCTGCTAAATTTTTTGACCATATTCGGATCTTTCTTTACAATGTATTTTGTATCAGAAACTATATTTACCGGAATGGTGAATATGGGTATCGTGCTTTCTGTACTACCTTACGCTCTTTCGTTGATAATCAAGAAAGAAAGAAATAGCTTTAAACTAGCCTCGCTAGTAGCAGGAATCCTCGCATGGGGGGCATGGTTTATCATCATTAGGGCATAACCTTAATAACACCTGTTACTTACATATAAGTAACAGGTGTTTCTTTATTTCCTTTTTAACAATTCAATCTCTTGCACGTCGTCTTTTTGTACCGCACTTTCATGGTAATAAGCAAACCACGCATAAAAAAAACGGAAGCATTACTGCTTCCGTCCATACCTATTACTAGGCGACCTGTTTTTCTCTAAATTCTTTAAGCCCCTGGGTCATAGGGTTGTTGGTATTTCTTATATCGAAACACCGTTGTAATCCAAAACCATAAAACGGACACCTTCCTTTTTCACACATGCCGGCATTGCAGCCATTTTTAAAGCGTTGCGGAAAATAATTAAGTTCAAGTCCGATTTCCACTGCATCCATGACGTCTTGTACTGAAAGGTAGGTACCAATCAGTCCAGGAACGTTCGGGTCGGTTTTTGAGCCATTCGAAATAATACCGGTTACTTCTGCGAAGTGAATTTCCGGAACCTCATCGATGATTTCAGGCAGTTTTAAATCTTTGAATTTAATTTCTCCCTGGTTTCGCTTATGAGCAACCATTTGACGGAGCACTCCTACCACTTCCTTCATGATCGATTTGTTCAGATAACTATTAGGCATCAGAACGAATTGGCCGTTACTTTTGTGTAAAAATAAAACACCAATTTTCTGCTTTGGATTGGAAGACCATCTTTTCTGAATGGCCTTAGCGGCTTTTGGTTTGTCATTCTGCGTTTCAAGCAGTATAAAACTGGCCGGCTCACTGGGAATGGTGATAGAAAGAGGAAGGATGGTTACTTGGGATTTGTTGTAGCTTTCCTCTAAATCAATAAATTGCTTAACGCTATTTATTCGTCTAAGGAAAAATTTGTATGCGTCACGCATCAAATCAAGCTTCTCGTCCATGTCGTCGCCAGCAGCTTCAAAGTCTTCTTTGAGGTTACGGGCGAATGATCCCATCTTCAAGGCTAGCATTGCCTCAGTTTTTTCTTTCGGCAATCGATAGTCGTGCGGATTGGTCCCATTTGCTTTGCACCGTTCTTTTATTCCCTCATTAAACAACTTAAGCATATCATCGCTATTGTTATCTTCGGTTTCGATGTAGGTTACCAGCGGGCCGTATATCTTGCGGTTATACTTATCAGCGAATAAGTTAAGTTTGCGCACCACAAGGGTAATGCAAGAGATTCTTTTTTCACGATCACGATGTTCATCAAAGAGTCCGCCGCCAGTGCCAAATAAAAGGCAGCCGCGCTGTAATGCTTTAAAGAATCCATCGTTTCCCAGGTATCCATTGGTACGGAGGTCAGTACCACTTATCATGGCTAATGTCGCATCTTCAATGCCAGGAAATAATACTCTTCCTTCGACAGTGTGTTGAACAAGGTAATTTGAACCGAGCTCATCTGGATGCGGATCGTAATGATCCAAGAGGGTTGTAACTCCTGAAATCGGTTGGTTGTTGTACCAGGCCTGTTTTAGTTGGTAAATAGTCGCATTCTTACAATTCAAGGATTGGTTTTCAAGTTCCATTTTTATTGGTTTTATGTGATTGTCAATTCTGTCGCTTAGGCTGGACAGATTCAGCTTCTTTGTTTCTATTATAGCACTATTTATACTATAAGTCAATGGCAGGGGGATTTGCTCAAAAAGGGTGCCCATGCTATAGTTTTGCCACTATGGCGCAACAAAACCTCGTAAAATTGACCAATAAGGAAACCGGCGAAACATACTGGAGTAGCAAAAACAAGAAGAAGCTTGCCGGTATTAAGCTTGAATTCAAGAAATACAGCAAGAAGCTTCGCAAGGTCATCACCTTTAAGGAAAGTAAAAAATAATAAAAAAAGTGGCTCTAGGCCGCTTTTTTTGTTATAGTTTCGAAGTTATATACGGGCTTATAGTTTCAATGGTAAAACATCGGTCTCCAAAACCGCAGTTCCAGGTTCGAGTCCTGGTGGGCCCGCAAATAAAAATCCCGCCGATATTGGGCGGGATAAGGATGCAGTGTACGGCATCAGTCAAAAGAAATGACACGGGCTTTTTTGATAGTGACTTCTCCCATGGCTGTTGCCAGGGTGGTGTCGGCGCGCGGGTACCTTCTTTTATTGGTTAATAGAAGATGCCAATGTTCTTCAGAAAATATTTTCATAATGTACACGACCGGCTCGGTCGGCAGCTGTTGGATCTTCACATCAACCGTATCGGTCAGGGCAGGGTCATTGGGATCATCATTGGCGATCTCTACCTTCATGGAACGATTGGCACAAGAAGCGAATAGCATCGCTCCCAGACATATGGTAATTATCTTTTTCATTTATTAGGGAATTATGTGAACTTTTTCTTTACCTTACTCGGCTTAACTTTTTTGTCAATACCGTCCATACTGGCCGATTAAAAAAAGACAAGGGAATCTTGGCCATGTTACATGTTGCGCGTTATTTTATACCCGATATATATGCCCGCCAGGCCACCCAATGCCGTTAACACAACTGACCACAATGACAACACGCTGTCGCCCCACAGTAAAGGGATCAAGCTACCAACGGTCGTCCCGATCAGCGTGGCCGTTAAAATGACTTGTTTGGTATTCATGGTTCTATTGTACCTTATTTATTTGCGTATTTCTTAAACCAGGTGCGTTGACGCTTGGCGTAGTGCCAGCTGGCGGTCTCGAGTTGGCTGAGCATGCTTGCCATCGACAATTTTTTTTGCAAATACAATGCGATAAAACGATACTCCAATCCCAACGCTTCCAAACGGCTCCAGGTCACGCCTTCATGATGCAACCGTTGCACTTCCTTGACCATACCTTTCCGCATGCGCTTCAGCAAGCGCTCATGGATGCGCTGTTTCAATACTTCATCGGGGAAATCAAGATATATCCACTGTACGTCGTATTGTGCAAATTTCTGAGTTTTGGGTACTTTGCCCAACGCGGTCGCGACTTCAATAGCTCGAATAAGCCGCACTTTATTTTTTGTATCGATATCCGCATATCGTTCCGCGTCCAAGGCTTGCAGTTGTATTTGCAATTCGTCCAGGGGTTTTTTCTCTAGTTTTTTTCTCAATGCCGGGTTGGCTTTGACGGCCGGCAGCTGCTGGTCGAATACCACCGCATCAATATAAAAACCAGTGCCACCGACCATGATCGGTGTCTTACCTTTTTTTAATATTGTCTGGATAGCTTTGTCGGCCATTTTTTTGTAGCGCGCGACTGAAAAGACACGCTTGGCATTGGCGACATCGAGCAAGTGGTGGGGGATGCCACGCATTTCTTTTTTGGTAATCTTGCCGCTGCCAATATCCAAGCCTTTATAGACTTGGCGTGAGTCGGCGGAGATAACCTCACCGTTGATGTCCTTGGCGAGCGCTACCGCATAGTCCGATTTACCGGTTGCTGTAGGACCGCAGATAACGATTAGTCTCTGCATACAGCGAGTTTAGCACAGAGAGCCAGCCACAACTAAAACTAGTTGTGGCTATTGAATATTCGGCACAAACAAAAACACCTCTTATAAAAAGAGGCGTGTTTTTGTTTGTGCCGAAGAGAGGACTCGAACCTCCACACCCTTGCGAGTAATCGATTTTGAGTCGATCGCGTCTACCATTCCGCCACATCGGCATAGGTCGCCATCTATCAGGAGATCAATGGCGACCTGGCCCTATCATTACATTTTTTCAACATTTTTTCAAATGCCAAATATGATACACTATGGCCATGTCCAACCTGTATAGCAACTCCATCTTTTTTATCGAGGTCGAAAAAATCGTTCCCAACCCGTATCAGCCACGACGGGAATTCGAAGAAGGCCCGCTGAAAGACCTCTCCGACTCCATTCGCCAGTACGGTATCCTGCAACCGTTGACCGTTTCTCGTGTCGAGCGCGAGACTCCCGAAGGCGGGTTGATCACCGAGTATGAATTGATCGCCGGCGAGCGTCGTTTGCGCGCTTCCAAGCTGGCCGGATTGCGCGAAGTGCCCGCTATCATCCGTATCGGCGACGACTCGATGATGAAATTGGAACTGGCTATCATCGAAAACTTGCAGCGCGAGGACTTGAATGCCGTCGAACGCGCCCGCGCCTTTGCCCGCTTTGTCGATGAATTTAAATTCACTCACACTCAGATCGGACACAAAGTCGGCAAGAGCCGCGAATATGTTTCCAACACCGTGCGCTTGCTTTCATTGCCGCAGGAGATCCTCGACGCGCTTTCCGCCGGCAAGATTAACGAAGGACACACTCGTCCATTGCTGATGCTGGGCAGCCGCCCCGAAGAACAAGCCACTCTTTTTAAGGAGATTCAATTTCGCAAGATCACCGTGCGTGAAGCGGAGCGTATCGCTCGTCGCATCGCCGTAGACAAGGTGCGCAAGAAAGAGTTGATCCCCAATGCCGAACTGATGCAGATCGAACACCAGCTGCAAGAAAGCTTGGGCACACGCGTGCATATCGAACCGAAAGAAGCCGGTGGCAAGATTACTATCGACTATTTCTCCAATGAGGACCTGGATATCATTTTGGCGGTATTGAGCAAGCAAAAGGATATCACTGCCGTCGCGGATACACTGGTGGCTGAAGCCAATGCTGTTATTCCGGCCGAGGAAGTAATTGTTGAAACGACCTATCCCGAAGAAGAAAAGGAAATCGTGCAGTCATTGGACGACCGCGATCCGCAGGAAGCCAAACAGAGTGAGGAAGAATTGGATGAACTGTACAATCTCAAGAATTTCTCTTTGTAAAAATATTCTCTCTAAGAAATACTGACGAAAAGAAAACATGCCTAACGGAGACTTGCGCAGCGTGACTGACGCGAGCACAGCAATTTTTCAGCAGAAAAATATGCGTGTCTCTGGGAGGCATGTTTTCTTTTCGGAGGTATTACTACTCCTTTACAAGGAATTTCTGCAACAGTCCGCCGTGTTCGGCGATGTAGGCGCGGATCTTGCGGCGGGCCATAGTGGTTTTGGCATAGTCCAGCCATTTATTGGAAGGCTTGGATTTTTTACTGGTGATGATCTGTACAATGTCACCGTTGCGTAGTTTTGCACCGAGCGGCACCATCTTGCCGTTGACGCGAGCCGAGCTGGTATTTTCACCGATACGGGAATGGATGGCATACGCAAAATCGATTGGGCTGGCATCTTCCGGCAAATCGATAACATCTCCTTTGGGAGTGAAGACGAAGATGCGGTTTTTGAACAAGTCGTGATTGAGCTGTTCCAGGAAGCGGCTAGGGTTGCTCACCACACCTTGCAGCTCGCGTAGCTCATCAAGCCAATCAAGGCTTTTATTGGTCGGTACCGCGCCTTTGCTAAATTTATTCTCTTTGTATAAAAAGTGCGAAGCGACACCCATTTCTGCTTCTTGGTTCATGGTAAACGTGCGGATCTGGATCTCGATAATGCCGTGTTCCGTCACGACGGTGGTATGGATGGATTGATAGCCGTTGGGCTTGGGCAACGCGATATAGTCCTTGATACGGCCAGGAATCGGCTTCCAGAGCATATGCACCAGTCCCAGCACTTGATAACAATCTGCCACTGTGTTGACTTGCACGCGCAATGCCACGATGTCATAGATGCGCTCGACATCCATTTGGTATTTGGTCAGCTTGCGATAGAGGCTGTACAGATGCTTGACGCGCGAATCAAGTCTGGCTTCCGATAGTGAAAACTCTGTCAGTGTTTTTTGCAGCGTAGTATGGATCTCCTGAATGGTTTGTTGGCTTTCCGGCATGCGGGCATCAAACAGGGTTTTGGTCTCGGTATATTCTTTGGGGTAGGCGTAAGGAAACGCACCGTCTTCGAGCAAGCCTTTGAGCTTGCCCATACCGAGACGTCCGGCTAATGCCGCATGGACGGCGATTGTTTCGACCGCGATACGCACTTGCTTGTCAGGTCGGACATGTTGCAGCGTTTGGATATTGTGCAGACGGTCGGCCAGCTTGATGATCAGGACGCGCAAGTCCTCGGCCATGGCGATGAAGAATTTGCGCATGCTCTCGACATGACGCTCTTGGCCGCGGTATTTCAGCTTACCGAGCTTGGTCACCCCTTTGACCAAGAATAAGATATTCTCGCCAAACTGATCTCTTATTTCCTCTTCGGTCGCGTCAGTGTCTTCCAAGGTGTCATGCAGCAATCCGCCGATGATAGTTTCAATATCCATGCCCAGCATGGCACAGTTTTTTCCTACCGCGAAGACGTGGATGAAATATGGCTCACCGCTGTTACGCTTCTGCGTCTCGTGTTTCGACTTGGCGAAATCATACGCGTGCTGTATCAACGCGCGATCTTCGGTCGTCAACGGATATTGAATTAAAGAATATAATTCTTCGATTTCCATCCTCTTACTATAGCACTATTTCTTTTTCTGAAAACCGCGGGGCTTTTTTTCTTGTGCCAGCAAAGTAAGGGCTTCTTCCAAAGTTATGTCGAAAACATTCAAAGGTGGTTTGATGGAACGGAAATTGCCATCGCAAGCGACGTAAGGGCCGAAGCGGCCATTGTTGGCAGTGATACCGGCACCGGTTTTTTCATCCTGGCCCAAAGTGCGCGGCACGGACAGATATTTCAATGCCATCGGCACGGTGACCGTGGTCGGATCGACATCTTTTGGGATACTGCCCATTTTTGGCTTGGCTTGTTTCTTGCCTTTGACTTTTGGTGGCATTTCGCCGAGCTGCACGTATGGGCCAAAGCGTCCGATCATGGTGAATATCGGCAAGTTGGTTTCCGGATCAATGCCGATTGGCTCGTCCTTTTTGATTTCCAATCCTTCAATGGTCAATGCGCCGTCACAATCAGGGTAGCGGTCACAGGACAAGAATTTGCCACCGCGACCGAGCTTGACGATCATAGTGCTGGCGCATTTCGGACAGCGATATTTGTCATCAGCTTTTTCCAAGGTCGTGGCTTTGTCGAGCTTTTGTTTTTCCTTCACTTCTTTCAAGAACGGCGTGTAAAATTCTGAAAGCACTTTTTTGTACTGTAACTTCCCATTGGCGATCTCATCGAGTTTGTCTTCCATCTCGGCGGTGAAGGTGTCACTGATGTAATTCATAAAATTTTGTTCCAAGAAACTCGACACTACGTCGCCGGTGTCGGTCGGCTTCAATGAGCGACCGACTTTTTCGACATAGCCGCGATCCTCGATGGTTTTCATGATGCTTGCGTAGGTGGAAGGACGGCCGATGCCGCGCGCTTCAAGCTCTTTGACCAGCCCGGCTTCGGAGTAACGGTTGGGTGGTTCGGTTTGCTTGGCGATGTCTTCGAGCGACACGAGCGTGAGTGGTTCGCCTTTGACCAGCGGCGGCAATTCAGTGTCCTCACCGCGTGCGGTCACGTCGGCGATCAGCCATCCGGGAAAGAGCACCTGGCTGCCGACGACCGTGAAGTCAGGAATGGTGTCAGAGGTGACATTTCCCACCACGCGCGTCTTCAATACTTTAGCGTCAGCCATCTGCGATGTGACGGTGCGTTCCCAGATCAAACGATAGAGCTTCTTTTGCTCTTCGGTCATGCCCAGGGATTCTTTTTCAAAATGAGTCGGACGAATGGCTTCGTGCGCCTCTTGGGCGTTTTTGGCTTTGGTTTTGTACGCGCGCGTTTCCAAGTATTCCTTGCCGAATTTTTTGATCACTAAGGTGCTGATGCCGGCAATGGCAATGTCGGAAAGGGTAGTGGAGTCGGTACGCATGTAGGTGATGTGACCTGCCTCATAGAGCTTCTGGGCGACTTGCATGGTGCGAGCCGGAGAAAAGGCCAAACGAGAGCTGGCGGCTTGCTGCAAGGTCGATGTCGTGAAGGGCGCTTTGGGAGAACGTTTCTGTTCTGTTTCTTTAATATCCTTGACGACCCAATCTTCCTTGTTGGCGATAGCGACGATGCGGTCCACTTCTTTTTTGTCGCGCGGCTCTTCGACGCAGGTCAGAAGTAGCTTTGCTTTGGACTTAGTGGTAACAGCGGCTTGCAATACCCAATAATCCTCGGGAATGAAAGCGCGGATTTCTCGTTCGCGTTCGACAATTATGCGCAATGCCGGAGACTGCACGCGGCCGGCGGAAAGCCCGTAGCGCACTTTTTGCCAAATGATGCCGGACAAATCGTACCCGACCAGGCGATCGAGCACGCGACGGGCCTCTTGGGCCTGACGCAAGTCGGTATCGATATCGCGGGGATGATGCAAGGCGGCGGTTACGGCTTCCTTGGTGATCTCATTGAAGGTCACGCGCTTGATCGGCGCTTTGACTTTTTTGTCTTCTTTCAACAGAGACTCGATGTGCCAGGCAATGGCTTCGCCTTCGCGGTCCGGGTCGGTCGCCAGGATGATTTCTTTGGCGTCTTCAGCCAAGACCTGCAATTCATGCACGACTTTTTCCTTGCCCTTGCTGATCTCGTAATGCGGCACGAAGCCGCCTTCGATGTCGATGGCTTTCTTGTTGGACTTGGGCAAGTCGCGCACATGTCCGACTGAAGCGCGCACCGTGTACGCGCCTTCAAGGTATTTTTCTATGGTTTTGGCTTTGGAAGGGGATTCAACGATCAATAATTTCATATGAGTGACTGCAGTAGTACCATGCAGGGATTTTTTTGGCAAATAATCTGAGGGCGTGTCTATTATATAGTACGTTGTATCAAACCGTATGTTTCTTTGATAACACCTTTTATTTCCAGCGTGGAAAAGGCGATACTGGCGGTGATCGGATCAAGACCGGTCGCTTCGATGATGGATTCTTTGGATAACGGTGCACGCAGGGCATTGATGATGGTCTGTTCGACTTCGTTGAGAATAATGTTTGGAAAAGGCAGCATGCCGGCTTCGGTCAAGCCTAATTCGCGCACGATATCGGCGCTTTCAGTGATCGGCACCGCGCCAAGCTTCAACAGCCAATTGGCGCCGACGGAAGTAGGAGAATTGATCGGGCCGGGCACCGCGCCGACTATCTTGTTGTATTCGGTAGCCAAGCGGCTGGTGATGAGCGTGCCGGACTTGGGCGCGGCCTCGATGACGATCGTCATCGAGGCAATGCCGGCTTCCAAGCGATTGCGCGTCGGGAACGTCCAATGCGCGCCGATGGTGCCGTGATCGAATTCGCTCAGCAATGCGCCGCCGGACTCCAAGATTCGTTGCGCCAATTTTTTATTTTGTGATGGATACAACACGTCCCAATGCAGCCCCGATCCAGGAAAAGCCAAGGTCGGCAATCCGGCATCGATGGCGGCTTGATGGGCAATGGCATCGATGCCGATCGCCAACCCCGAAACGATCGTCACCGGTTGATCGCGCAATCCTTTGATCAGCATCTCGCAGGCGTATTTGCCGTAGCTGGAATAGTTGCGCGAGCCGACAATGGTGATGAACGTCGTGCCGATGATGCGTTCCAGCGACCCGCGCATATGGAGTGTTTTGGGCGGCTGCGGTATTTCCTTGAGCTGCGGAAAATACTGCTCCGGAATAATGGTGTGAATGGGAAATTGTTCCATCCCTTCATTATGCACATTACCCATCAAGAAAAACTCAAGAATAGTTTAAAAAATCCTCAAAATACGCTATAGTAGAGCTACTATGCTGGATATTAAATTCATCAAGGAAAACCCGGATATTATCAAGGAAGCGGTCCAGAAGAAAAACCTGGCATTTGATGTCGACGAATTGCTGGCCGTCGATGAGAAGCGCCGTGCCGCCTTGGCATCATTCGAATCATTGCGCACCGAACAAAACACTCTTTCTGATGCCATTCCGCAAACGAATGATCCTACGGCGCGCGCTGAACTGATAGAAAATTTAAAGCCGCTCAAGGAAAAAGTGCAAGAAGCCGAAGAAGCTGTGCGTGTCGTCATGAAAGAATGGCAAGCCTTGATGCTGCAAGTGCCCAACATTCCCGACATGTCCGCGCCAATCGGTCCCGATGAATCGGCCAACGTGGTGCACAAGACCTGGGGGGATAAGCCGAATTTTGATTTCGCGCCGAAAGACCACATCGATATCATGCTGGCATTGGACATGGTGGATTTTGAACGCGGGGTGAAAGTCCACGGCTTCCGCGGCTATTTCTTGAAAGGTGAAGGAGTGCGATTGTGTTTTGCTATTTGGAATTACGCGTTGGACTTCTGGAGCGCGCGGGGATTCAACCCCGTCATGCCTCCGGCCATTACCAAACGTGAGCCATTGATGGGGTGCGGCTTCATTCCGCAAGGCGAAGAAGATATTTATCGCGCCCAAGACGGCTCATATTTCGTCGGTACTTCGGAAGTGCCGTTGATGGGCATGTATATGGACGAAGTCCTGGGCGAAGAGCAATTGCCGATCAAGATGCTGGGCTTCTCGCCCTGCTATCGTTTGGAAGCGGGAAGTTATACCAAGGATATCAAAGGGCTCATTCGCGTCCATGAATTCTATAAAATGGAACAAGTGGTATTGTGCGTGGCATCACATGAAGAGAGTGTGCGACAGCATGAAGCGGTCAACGTCAACACTGAACAGTTCATCGAATCATTCGGCATTCCGTATCAGACCATCATGAACTCCACCGGCGATATGGGGCTTTCAAAAGTGAAAATGTATGACATCGAATTGTGGGTGCCGAAAGAGGAAACCTATCGCGAGATTTCTTCCGCTTCTTATTTCCATGATTTTCAAACTCGTCGCTTGGGTATTCGTTACAAAGACAGCGAAGGCAAGCTGCGCTACGCTCACTCGCTGAACTGTACCGCCATTCCCACGCCGCGCATCCTGGTGTCATTGATAGAAAATTTCCAAGAAGCCGATGGCACTATCCGCATTCCTGAGGTCTTGCGACCCTATATGAACAATAAGCAATTCATTGGCAAATAACATAGGCAAGCACCATGTATGAGCGTAGCTATAACAAAACGGTTTTAAAAACGGAATCCGTGCCGGCTAAGAAAAAAGGCCGTATTAATTGGAATATTGTACTACGGATTTTTATCACTCTAGCGGTGATAGCAGCAGTAATTATTTTAATACGCTGGCCGCGATTACAGGTCAAGAATATCGAAGTAGTTGGGGCGAATGTGGTGGACCCGGGAGATGTGACGGAATTCATTCACAATGATTTACAAGGCAAGCGATTGCTTATTTTGCCGCGCACCAGTATCTTCTTGGTATCGACACGCAGGCTTCAGCAAAAACTCAAGACGCAATTTCCGCGCTTTCAAACCGTGACGGTCAATCGCGAAAACTTCTCCACACTGAAAGTCAATGTAACCGAATACCAAGGGATGTATCTGTGGTGTGCCGATACTGCTACCTGTTATTCGATGGATCAAAATGGCGTGGCCTTCGCGCCGGCGCCGTATTTTTCCGGTAGTGCCTACCCGAAAATCTTTGGCGGTACCGCGCAGCCACTGCCGTTTCAAGCGGTCAGTGCCGATCAGCTCAAGATCATTGCCATGTTGCTGGATAAGCTGCCCGCGCTTTCGATCATTCCTTCCGAATTTCATTTCGTGGACGGCCATGAGCTTGATGTCTATTTCAATCATGGTGGCCATCAAGCGATATTGTTATTTGATCAGACTGCCGATGTCGACCAAGCCATCACCGCATTATTCACCGGCTTGCGTACTAATCCATTGGCGGGGAAATTTCATGACAGCGCTCAGGTCTTGCAGTATATCGATCTGCGCTTTTCTAATCGCGTAGTCTATAAGTTCCAATAGTATGAATTTCTGGCAAGAGTTAAAAAAGAAGGAGGGTCCATTTTTTTGCGTGGCACCGATGGCCGATGTCACGGATCCGGCATTCCGACGATTGATCGCGAAGTATGGGAAACCTGATGTGATGTGGACTGAATTCGTTTCGGCTAATGGCTTGATGAGCGCCGGTCGCGCGATATTGCAGAGGGATTTAGCTTATGATGCATCCGAACGTCCAATCGTGGCGCAACTTTTTTCTTCCGATGTCGACAAGATGGAACAGGCGGCGCGATTGTGTGCCGAGCTGGGATTTGATGGCATTGATATCAATATGGGTTGTCCGGACAAGACCATTGAAAAGCAGGGGGCTGGTGCGGGTATGATCAAGACACCCGAGGTGGCAGTCGCGATCATTGCGGCTGCCAAACGCGGTGCGGGCACGGTGCCGGTATCGGTCAAGACTCGCGTGGGATATAACGCGGTGCAAATCCCGGAATGGATCGCGCTGTTATTGCAGCAAGACATTGCGGCACTGACGGTGCACGCGCGCACGCGCAAGGAACTGTCGAAAGTACCGGCGCACTGGGAATATTTGAAAGAAGTAGTGGCCTTGCGCGACCGGCTCGCTCCACAAACGGTCGTTATCGGCAATGGGGACGTGACGAGTCTGAGTGACGGAAGACTAAAGGCTCAGGCCAGTGGCGTCGATGGCGTGATGGTCGGCCGTGCATTGTTCGGCAACCCGTGGTTTTTTGATGCGCACAGGGAGATGGTGGCCAGTATTCCTCGCAAATCCATATGGCAAAAAATTCCTTTTTTGGGGAAGTACATACAGACACGGCGGACTGCTGCGCAGTCCGCCGTGCAGCCCATTACGGTCCCTGAACGACTGAACGTGATGGTGGAACACACGAAATTGTTTGAAGAGTTGGTAGGCACTCCTGAATTCCCAGTTCTACCTGGCGGTAGAACTGGGAAAAGCTTTTCCATTATGAAAAAACACTACAAAGCTTATTGTACGGGCTTTACCGGCGCCAAGGAGTTGCGCATGCGTCTGATGGAAGAAGCCAAGAACGCGGCCGATGTCGAAAAAATAGCCCAAGATTTTTTAGCAAACAATTTCTGATACAATAGACTCATATGCATGACCAAGTCTTATATCGCAAATACCGTCCCAGTAACTGGCAAGAGGTGGTCGGCCAGGAACATATTGTTTCCGTGTTGTCACAATCCATCGAAAGCGGCAATTTCTCCCATGCCTACCTTTTCACCGGCAGTCGCGGCACCGGCAAGACTTCCGTGGCCCGTATCTTTGCCAAAGCATTGGGCACTAATCCTGAGGATATCGCGGAAATAGACGCAGCCTCCAACAGGGGGATTGATGACATCAGGGCATTGCGTGAAGCGGTGCGCGTGCTGCCATTCTCCTCGCACTACAAGGTGTACATCATCGATGAGGTACACATGCTGTCACGCGATGCATTCAATGCATTGTTGAAGACATTGGAAGAACCGCCGGCACACTGTATCTTTATTCTGGCGACCACCGAGCTTGATAAGGTACCGGAGACGATACTGTCACGCTGCCAAGTCTTTTCATTCCGTAAGCCGACCGAGCGCACACTGGTCAAAGAAGTCGAGCGCATTGCCGAGTCGGAACGAGTGATTATCGATAGTGATAGTGCTTCCTTGATCGCATTTTTGGGTGACGGTTCATTCCGCGACACGCTCAGCATCTTGCAAAAAGTCTTTTCGGCCACCAAGGACCGCATCATCACACGCGAGATGACTGAGGCGGTGACCGGGGCACCCTCTCTGACAGTGATCCATGAGCTCTATAGCGCGTTGATCACCAAGGATATTGATGCCTTGTATATGACGCTGGAACGAGCGGAGGCTCATCATACTGACATGATGCTCCTGGCACAGCTCTTGCTCGATACCATGCGTCTGTCATTACAGTACCGCTACTCGCCAAGTAGTCGCGAAGAGATCGAAGCTGATCATTCCCAGCAGTATACCGAGGTCATAAAAAGGGGAGCGGTGGAAAGCACTGATGCCATTTCCTCTCGCGGCATCGTGGCACTGATCACCGCCATCGAACGCATCGCCTATGCTTCCATCCCGACCTTGCCGCTTGAACTGGCATTCATCGAAATGACCGGCGCTGAAACACTGAAGGTATAAGGAAATGTAAAAGGGTGTTCGCTTACGCGAACACTCTTAATTCCGGCGGGAGGACATGTCTTACTTTCCATCTCGAAACATGCTCTTGTTTTGCATCTTCAAAAAATTGTTTTATCAGAGCCTGAAGAGAATCGGGACAAAATATCTGTTGATCATTTTTGTAATTCGTCCATTTCTTTGTGATTTTTCGCAAGCAAAAACGTTTTCGCCGAGTAGTTAATCTCCATACCAATGTGTTCTTGATAGGAAAAATAACTGTATGAATGAGCGTGGCAATTAATATAACGATGCCTGCCGCAATCACTATTCCTTCAATGAACACTGCCAGTATGCCAATAGCTACATATTCAGGTACTTTTTTCATTTCATTAGGGTTTTTCTCACTATAGCACCCCTTGAAACCGGGTCAACCATTTTTCTTTGCTGGCTTGCTTATGGAAACTCCAAACCATATCCTCTTCAAAGTCATTTACAACCAAGAAAAAGTGCTGGAAATTGAAAACGAAATACTTACCTATCTGGCCGACTTTTCCAAAGACAAATACTTGGAACAAGAAAAGCTCCCTCGCTACAAAGAAAAACGGCTTCACTTTACAGAGCAGATAAACCAAATAGCAACTCTTAATTCCATGACAATAATTAACAGTCAAAAAATCTACAGGCATTTCTGTTACAGCATCAAGGATTTTTTGAGAAAAAAGCTGCAAAGAAGAAAGTTACCCTAACTCGTAGCCAATGCTACTGCTTCACTTGCAAAGCCCCTCGGCACGCAAAGCGAGGCTCAATCAAGAAGTCGGGAGATAGAAAATCAGGCACATGCAGTGTCTGCAGCGGGAAAATGTGTAGGACAATATAACCCTACCAAGTCTGGCGCATACGTGTGATGAACATAACATAGGTAAACATGTTCAACTTTTTAAATTAATAAGGAATTTTGCATTCTTCAAAGCAATGAGCTTTGCGATTAAGGGAAAAGTGCTTTTCTCTCCCTTTTGTTTCTGCTTGCACCGCCTTAACCGATGATAAGACCTGTAGGTGATAGGTGATCGTCGGCTGCTTCAATCCCATTTTTTTTGGTTATTTCAGTGACAGTCATGCCGTTTTTTGTTTTGCCAAGCATGCACACGAGGTTGTAGCGGCTTCGTTCTCCCACGACCTTAAAGCAGTCGGGGCATAGTTCTTCTTCTCCCGTGACTGTCTGGGGTACCCAATCCGGCCGGGAATACACGCGTTGTTTCTTTTTTGAATTATTGTCTTTCATATAGATATGTATCTATGTTATTATATATTGATCATTATCAATATATCATTTTAAAAAGCATATGAAAATAGACGAACATGTTGAAGCGCTCATTGTATCAGCCGAATCAAAGGCTTTGGCAACCTATGGCACACATCTGAATGTGGTGCCCGTATCCTCAATCAAAGTTGTTGACGGAAATATCTGGCTTATAAATTATTTCATGGATAAGACCCTGGCCAATATTCTGACTAACCAATCTGTCGCTCTGGTTTGTTGGAAAAAAATGATCGGGTATCAAATAAAGGGTACTGTTCAGTATAAGACAGAGGGTAAAGATTTTGATCATGCTGTGGCATGGATCAAGGAGGTATTGCCAAAAAGGATTGTTAAGGGCTTGATCATACTAACCCCTGAGGAAATACACGATATTGCGCCAGCTAAAAATACTAAAGAACTTTTTAAACGCATAAGAATAATACCTAACGCTATTTTAAATTTCTGGTTTAAATAGATAGCAAATTGGGATGGTAGCAAAAATCACTACTATCCGTGATTTTTGCTCTGATTACTGCGCTCAGCAGGTATGCAGTGGTTGGGTAGATCATGTGCTTTAGGGTAATATTCTTCATTGCAGTTGGCGTATTTATCGTATTACCAAGACTACCTTTTGTTATTCATCTAAGTAACCTACTTATAGAATTTATTGGACAGTTGTGTCTGCAGATGCTGAAGTAGCAGTTGAAGCATCAATGTCGAGGCTTTTAAGACTTTAAAACCGAGTTAATATCGTCATCAAGTGCCTTGTCCGTGGACCGACAAATCCTGAAGTAGGAAGATAATTCTTTTTCTGGAATGTCTGTACCGCTTGCTTAGTGTAGATATCAAATATACCAGTGGTCTGTTTGCTTTGGTAGCTTCCTTCTCTCATCAGAAATTCCTGTAGATTATTCACATTTTCACCCTTTGTGCCGTATTTCAGATCAGTATTGAACACAGCTATGTCTGCAGGAAGGTGCAGCGTGACTTGCGCAAGAGCCGATCGGTTTAATGCATCTTGCGTTGCAGTGTCAGTGATGCCTGTCTGAGGAAGATTGTGCTGTAATTGGTAAGCCATCAGACCTTTCTGTGTTAGTGAACCGAAGACGCTATCAATTTTTGTTGTTGGATACAGATTGCCTTCGTTTACTAAGATACGTTGTAAATGTTCCACTTCAAGATCAGTGCTTCCTTTTTGCAGTACTTCTACGAAATGTTGTTGCGGTTGTGAAGCTTCAATGACTGGAGTAACTTGCACGACTGTTTGTCCCACAAATGATCCTCTACTAGCGCCGCCAGTACTACTGGTTCCTGTATTGGTAACAGATGCTATCGGGGCAAGCGATGCATTTACCGCGCCTGAGTAATTTCTATCATGATCGTATGAGTAGATTGCGTAGTAGTACATCTGTCCGTTCATTAATCCGATGTCAGTAAATGTCTTACCGTCTCCTTCATAAAGTGTTTGTCCGTCAGTTGGGCTGCTTGGATAGCCGCCAAGTTTTCGTACCACAACAGTACGGACATAATTTGTTTCCTCGGGATTGTCCCAATTGAATACGATTTGTGCATTGCCAGCGGTAGCATTAATAAGTAACGGATTAGAGAGTGTTACAGATGAAGTTGTTGATTGAGAAGAAGGAACAGTGATAGCAGTAGTTGTTGTAGCAGCAAGCATTACGGAAACAACATTAGAAGTTACTGACCAGTCGCTAATCATATATTTCGCTTTCAGGGCGAAGTAGTAAGTTGTGTTAGCAGTTAATCCAACAACAACATACTGACGGCTTGTACCAATGGCTTGCAGATCAGCATAGAAAATCGGCAGACTCTGAGAACTTGTTGCATTGGCAAAGTTCTGTTCAGTGATTGGGGTCGTACTGTATCGAATGTCATATTCCTGGGCAGTGTCGGTATCTGGAGTCGCAACGTTCCACGATAGCGTTGCAGAAGTCTGGTCAGATGAGGAAGCTGTGAGCGTGCTGATGGCAGTTGCAGCACTAGCTCTTGGAGTCACTACAGCAGATGCTGACGTGGTGAAAGTATAGTCAGTAGAGATGGTACTATCTCCTGCACTATTTTTTGATACAACTTGATAGTGATAGACAGTGTCAGGAGTTAAGTTTGAAAGCGCGACGGAATGATTTGCCCTAAAGGTTGTATCAAGCGTGGCTGACTGTCCATAACCAGTGAAAATGCCGTAGTGAACTTGGGAGGTTGCTCCGATGTCGGTATTCCATGTCACAGTCGCGGAAGTCTCAGTCACATTTGAAGACGCGATGTTTGAAAGCGTTGCAGGAGTGGTGACAAATACTGGCATTGAAAGCGTAGTGAACTCATGCTCGATTGAAACGGTTTCAATAGTTGCACCGGCTGGCTTTGACTGTACTTTGAACATGTAGTTTGTATTTTCAGAAAGGCCAGTAATGGTCACTGAGTGTGATGTAGTCAATGCCGTATCAAGAAGAGTAGTTGAGCCAAGTCTTGAGTCACGCCCGTAGAGCATCTGCGTGTCTGACGGAATGTCAGTGTTCCAAGAAACGGTGACAGCACTTGTACTGATGGAAGGAGTATCGATGGCGGAAATAATCGCTTGCGGCGGAGTGACTGTAGTGGTTGTTTGGGGAACAGTAACTGGCGGAGTCGCTGGCGTGGTTGGAGTTGTTATGGTTGACGTAGTAAGGGTTGCAGGAATTGTGGTATTGGGAACAATTACCGTTGGCGCGATAGCAACAGGGATTGTATTGGTGGTGAAGGTATTGTCCGGAGTGACGGCAATATTGCCGGATTGGTCAGTGGAACGAACACGGTAATGATACAACGTGTTAGGTGTCAGGTCTGAAAGTGTGACTGAATGGTCAAGCGTCAACGCTGTCTGGGTGGCAGACTGATTGCCGTAGCTTGCCGTTGTGCCGTATTCAACTTCACCGCTGGCAACCTTGTCAGTGATCCAGTTGATAGTAGCGGAAGTGGTAGTAATGGGAGTTGTGGTGACAAGATCAACGACAGGTGGAGTAGTATTGATGATGACAGGAGCAACCGCCGTGGTAAATGAATGGTTGCAGGAAGTCGAAGCATACCCATCAACATCAGTCGCATCGATACAGTAGTGATAGGTAGTATTCGCATCTAAGTTTAAGAGTGTGACCGTATGAGTAAGCGCAGCACTGACACTGAGTGCCGCGGTCAAGCCATAGTTTGTTGTCGTTCCGTAACGAAATTGCGAAGTCGCCAGTTCATCAGTCGTCCACAGAATGGTCGCCTCAGTCGGCAACACTGAGGCTTCAGTCACCCCTGAGATGATGGGGGGATTTGTCTCATGCGGAATAACAGGAGTGACGGTCTGGTCGACAACTGTTTGCACGACTGGTGGTGTCGGGATAGGTGGTGTTGTTGGATCGGTAGCAACAATCGTTGTAGTGGTCCCTGTTGAAACGGTTGTTTGGGAAGAAGTCGTATCAGTTTGGGTGGAAACGGTTGGTGTTGTAGTCGGTACAACTGGAGTTGTTGTCACAGGAGCTGTCACTGTTACTGGAGCGGAAGATACATCTGTCGTAATAGAAAGCGCGTCAGCGAAAGCAGGCAGCGTGGGCCCGAGTATTAAAATGGCAATAAGCACTGCACTTAGCGAGGTGCGCAAAAGATTTTTCATGGTAAAAAAGTTAAGGGAATAAATTAATGATAAATGACAGTACTCCACCAACAATGGACTCATTGAAGTATAGCAGTATCAGGTTTGCAAAAATATATACTTATCTCAAATTATGTTAATAACAGTAGTCGATTTAGTGAAATGACTTATGTGAGTGCCCATATGGGGCTTACCTGACAGGGGTGAAGATTTTGTCTATACTGTAAAACACTACCTTGCTATAGGGGTCAAAGAAGAAGACACACCTTTCTAATTTATGGATGAAGAAGTATTTGAAACAGCTAAAGAAAATGATTTGAGTTTAGATGAAGCAGAACAGCTTCAAGAACTTGTTGATGAGACTGGGCTAGATCCAGACGAAGCGATTGAGCTTTTAGATTAAAATATGGTCC
>JAYVMR010000021.1:0-13398 GCA_043758875.1 Candidatus Nomurabacteria bacterium
ATACCTCGGCGCCATTTCATGCCTACAATGGCGCCATCGATCGTCGTTTTATCATCTAATGCTGCTATACTAGTACCGATCATGATTACCACCACTTCAATTTTCTACTTCATCATCCTGATCTTTTCCATCATCGTGCACGAAGTCGCGCACGGTTTGGTGGCGGAACAGGAAGGAGATCCGACCGCGCGCAACTTGGGGCGCATCACCCTGAACCCCTTGAAGCACATTGACTGGGTCGGATCAGTGCTCTTGCCCTTAGTGCTGATATTGTCCGGTACCAATTTCCTGGTGGGCTGGGCCAAACCGGTACCGTACAATCCCAATAATTTCCACAATGGCCGCAAAAGCGAGGCCAAAGTGGCAGTGGCCGGAGTAGTGGTCAATCTCTGCATTGCGATTTTTTTCGGACTGGTTATCAGAGCGGCTATGGCATTTCATTATCAAAATACGGCATTATTCGTCGGTTCGGGTATTATCGTTCGTTTGAATCTTGTATTGGCGCTATTCAATAGTATCCCTTTAGCTCCTTTGGACGGCTTTCGATTTTTGAACGCTGTTTTGCCGCGTAGCGCCATGAAAACCATGCATTTTATTGAGCAATTCAGCTTACCAATACTTATATTGTTTATCTTTTTCGGCTGGGCATTGGCCGCACCGCTCATTTCCAAGCTGTTTGCCTTGCTGACCGGCATCGCCGTCCCTTTGTAAAAAATGGGGTCAGGTACCTTTTTAATAAAAAGGTACCTGACCCCATTTTATGCTACGGGGGCTTGTATTTTTGCGGCCAGTATAGTAGCATAGCGGGACATGGCTACGTTTAATCAGCTAATCAAAAAACCTAGAAAGAACGTCACCCGCAAAACCAAAGCGGTGGCTCTTTCTATGGGCATGAACCATATCCATAACAAACCGGTTTTTTATCCTTCTCCATTCAAACGCGGCGTCTGCACCAAGGTTACTACCACCACTCCAAAAAAGCCGAACTCAGCGGTTCGAAAGATCGCGCGTATCCGCCTGACCAACGGCAAGGAAGTGACCGCCTACATTCCTGGTGAAGGGCACAACCTCCAAGAACACTCAGTGGTCATGATCCGCGGCGGACGCGTCAAAGACTTGATCGGAGTGCGTTACCACATTGTTCGTGGACGTCTCGACACTCAAGGTATTGAAAAGCGTCGCAAGAGTCGCTCATTATATGGAACCAAACGTCCTAAAGCAGCTAAGAAATAGTATATATGCGTAGAAAAGTAACCAATCGAAATATTGTAAAACCAGATATCAAGTACGGCTCAGAACGACTTGAGAAATTTATCAATTCCATCATGGACAGTGGCAAGAAAAACACCGCGCGTACTATCGTGTACGGTGCGCTGGCTATCGTCAAAGAGAAAGATAATATCGAAGATCCTTTGGAGGTGTTTGAAAATGCTATCAAAAATGCCGGCCCGTTGGTTGAAGTGCGCTCACGCCGTGTCGGTGGTGCTAACTACCAAGTCCCTCGCGAAGTTCGTGCTGAACGCCGCAATGCGTTGGCAATGCGCTGGATCATCGATGCCACCCAGTCCCGCAAAGGCGTGAAAACTGCCGTTGCATTAGCTGATGAATTGTCATTGGCCGCAAAAGGAGAAGGCAATGCTGTCAAAAAGAAAAAAGACACTCACAAGATGGCCGAATCCAACAAAGCCTTCGCCCACCTCGGAAACTTTTAATAACTAATTTTAAATAACAAAATAACCATTTATGGAACGAGAATTTCCCATTGAAAAAGTACGAAACTTCGGTATTATCGCCCACATCGACGCGGGCAAGACTACGACATCAGAGCGCGTGCTCTTTTATACTGGTATGAGCCACAAGATCGGCGAGGTGCACGAAGGCGAGACTACCACTGACTGGATGGAGCAGGAACGCGAGCGCGGCATCACTATCACTGCGGCTGCGGTCAGCTGTACTTGGATCCCGACGTACGACAATGGTGACAAGAACAAGCGTTTCCGTTTCAATATTATCGACACTCCGGGGCACATCGACTTTACAGTGGAAGTGAAGCGCTCATTGCGCGTGCTCGACGGTGCCGTCGTCGTCTTTGACGGCGTGGCAGGCGTAGAACCACAATCCGAAACCAACTGGCGCTATGCCGACGAAGCCAACGTGCCTCGTATCTGTTTCATCAACAAGCTCGATCGTACCGGCGCATCCTTCGAACATTCATACCAAACTATTCTTGATCGTCTTTCCAAGAAAGCCGTTCGCGCGCAATTGCCGATCGGTCTGGAAGAAAAACATGAAGGCGTTATCGATCTTTTGAAAATGAAAGCGTATTATTTCGAAGGTGAGATGGGCAGTCAGGTCATTGAAAAAGATATTCCGGAAAATATGCTGGCTGACGCGCAAAAATATCACGCCGAACTCGTCGAACGCATCGTTGAAAATGACGAAGCGGTCATGAACGAATACTTGGACGGTAAAGAACCAACCTTGGACGTATTGAAGAAACTGCTTCGCAAGGCGATCATTGCCAATGAGATCTTCCCCGTCTATGCCGGCAGTGCTTTGAAAAACAAAGGTGTGCAATTGGTACTTGATGCAGTGGTGGATTATCTGCCTGCACCAACCGATATTAAAGCCGTGACCGGTACCAATCCCGACACTGACGAGCCGTTGCAACGCAGTGCCAGCGACAAGGAACCGTTTTCCGCATTGGCATTCAAATCCATGTCCGACCCGTTCGTTGGTCAGCTCGTGTTCTTCCGTGTCTATTCCGGAACCGTTGAAGCGGGATCATATATTTACAACCCTCGCACTGGCAACAGAGAACGTCTCAGTCGTATCGTGCGCATGCAAGCCGATCAGCGTGAAGAGTTGAAAAAAGTCTTTGCCGGAGAAATCGCCGCAGCTGTGGGATTGAAAGAAGCAAAAACTTCCGACACGCTTTGTGATGAAACCAACCCTATCGTGTTGGATCGTATCAAATTCCCAGAACCGGTGATCAACCTCCGCATCGAACCAAAAACAAAAGCTGACCAGGAAAAAATGGGTCTGGCGTTGAATCGTCTCTCTGATGAAGATCCGACTTTCCGCGTATCGACTGATCCAGAAACAGAGGAAACGATTATTGCCGGCATGGGAGAATTGCACCTGGAAATCATCGTTGACCGCATGAAGCGCGAATTCAACGTCGAAGCCAACGTTGGCAAGCCGCAAGTGGCCTACCGCGAAACCATCACTGCTGAAGCGCAAGCCGAAGGCAAATACATCAAGCAGTCCGGCGGTAAAGGTAACTACGGACATGTGAAGATCAAGATCAAGCCGATGGATCAAAGTGTCGATCCGAAGGATTTGCCGAAGAACGTCAAGCGTTCCGAAGGATTTGAATTCGTGAACACCATCAAAGGCGGTGCCATCCCGCAAGAATATATCGCGCCGATTGAAAAAGGATTTCGTGAAGGGCTGGATCGCGGTATCGTGGCCGGCTTCAAAATGGAAAATGTGTCTGTCGAACTATACGACGGTTCCTACCATGAAGTCGACTCCAACGAAATGGCCTTCAAGATCGCGGCTAGCATGGCTATCCAAGAAGCCGCTCGCAATGCCAAGCCGGTCATCCTCGAACCGATGATGAAAGTCGAAGTGGTCACCCCTGACAAGTTCATGGGCGATGTCACCGGTTCAATGTCATCTCGTCGAGGTATTATTGAAGGTATGGAAACTCGCGGCATGAACCAAGTGGTCAATGCCGTCGTCCCTCTTTCTGAAATGTTCGGCTACATGACCAACTTGCGCTCAATGACCGAAGGTCGCGCCAGCTTCACCATGGAATTCATCCGTTATGATATCGTGCCGCAAAACGTGGCCACGACCATCGCTGAATCCCGAAAGTAATGTGAAATAAGAAAAAGCGGAAACGACTACGTCGTTTCCGCTTTTTTGTTTTACCAGCAATACTTTTGCCAATCCATCTCTTCAATCTCTAACTGAAAAAGCTCTCCCAGCATGTCGGGCAGGGTGATAAGAAATATCACCGGAGGATCAGAAGAGTCATTGATAAAGATGCTGCAATCGCCATCTTCGCCTTTGACAAAGACACTATAGCAAATTTTAATGCCTACCCCGTTGCTCGTATGCTCAAGGCGTTGGGGCGCTTGAACTTCAAGCAACAATATCCCTTCTTGAATAAATTGCTTATTTTTGATTTTTTGAAGAAATACATATACAAAAGAAGTAAAGACCCTTATAGCATCTTCATCGCTTATATTGGGAGTGTAAGGCCAGATATCTTTTACAGTGAAATCCATAATTGTAATTTTTCATTACCTTAATGATTTTATGACACCTTGTCAATAAGAACAGGAGGTCGGACCTCCTGACTGGTTGACAAACGGGCCTTATTGGAGCTATGATAAGGCACAATCGCAAATTTGCGTTGTTTTTGTTTGTAAGTTTATTATCTAAATTAATTAAAAATATATTATTATGGCTACCCAAGCTTTTGATCGCTCAAAGCCGCACGTAAACGTAGGTACCATCGGTCACGTTGACCACGGTAAAACTACCCTTACTGCCGCTATTCTCCATGTTTTGAACATGGCTGGTAACGACGTTAAAATGAAAGGAGTGAGTGATATTGATGGCGCACCTGAAGAAAAGGCTCGCGGTATTACTATCAACATTTCCCACAACGAGTACTCTACCGCTGCTCGTCACTATGCTCACATTGATGCTCCAGGTCACGCTGACTACATCAAAAACATGATTACTGGTGCCGCTCAAATGGACGGTGCGATCATCGTGGTGGCTGCGACTGACGGTGCTATGCCGCAGACTCGTGAACACATCTTGCTTGCAAAACAAGTCGGTGTGCCAAAAATCATCGTGTTCCTCAACAAGTGTGACATGGTGGACGATCAAGACATGATCGAACTCGTCGAAGAAGAAATCCGTGAAATCCTTGAAAAGCAAGGTTTTGACAAGAACTGTCCCGTTATTCGTGGATCAGGTTTGAAAGCGCTTGAATCAACTTCACTTGAAGATCCATGGGCACAAAAAGTACTTGAACTTACCAAAGCACTTGATGAATACATCCCACTTCCAGAACGTGATATCGATAAGCCTTTCCTTATGCCGATCGAAGATATCTTCTCTATTGAAGGTCGCGGAACTGTGGTAACAGGCCGTATCGAACGAGGTATTGTTAAGGTTGGTGAAGAAGTAGAAATCGTCGGTATTAAAGATACCGCCAAGACTACTGTTACTGGCATTGAAATGTTCAACAAATCCCTTGATCGTGGTGAAGCAGGAGACAACGCTGGTATCTTGCTCCGCGGTGTGAAAAAAGAAGACCTTACTCGCGGCCAAGTGCTTTCGAAGACTGGTTCTGTAAAACCTCACACTGAATTTGAAGGAGAAATCTACGTATTGAAGAAAGAAGAAGGCGGACGTCACACTCCTTTCATCAATGGTTACAAGCCTCAGTTCTACATCCGCACTACTGATGTGACCGGCGAAGTGACTCTTCCTGCAGGCACAGAAATGGTGATGCCAGGAGACACTGTAAAGATCAACGTGAAACTCGTAGTACCGGTAGCTGTCGAAGACCAAATGCGCTTCGCTATCCGTGAAGGAGGACGAACTGTCGGCGCAGGTGTTGTTACAAAAGTTATTGCGTAATCAATTAAAGAAATAAAAGTTCTTTATAAAAAATAGATATGGCAACAACAACAAAAACAACCAAAAAGACTACAAAGAAAGAGGAATTGCAATCAATGCTCCGCATCCGTGTCCGTGCTTATGAAAATAAGATCCTGGATGCTTCCGTGAAGCAGATCATTGATACCGCAGTTCGCTATGATGCAGTCGTACGCGGTCCTATCCCTTTGCCGACTGAGATCAAAAAGTACACCGTCAACCGTTCACCGTTCATCTACAAGAACTCCCGTGAACAGTTCGAAATGCGCGTGCACAAGCGTCTCATCGACATTGAAAATCCTTCTCCGAAGGTCATCGAATCCCTGACAAACCTATCCATGCCTTCTGGTGTCGATATTGACGTCAAGATGATGTAAAAACCAAAAGCCGCCCCACATGTGGGGCGGCTTTTGGTTTTTACCCTATTTGATTTTCTGGGCTTCGTCGAAGGGTATGTGTCCTAAAAACAGAAAATAGGGTCAGACCCTCTTTTCGGCGGACTGGTCCCCATGTTAGGTACCGAGTACCTAACAGTTTGATTAATTGAAATAAAAAAGCATCCATTTTAAATGGATGCTTTTGTTGTTAATAATGGACCGATGTCCTCAGTGCCTTAATTTGTTTTTTCAGCCAGCCCTCGAGAGGAAATATGTCTTCCTGGATCACTTTTAATAAAAATAAATTAGTATCAAACTTATACCCTTTGTTATTCAGTGAATATTTTTCAAACTCTGGGCCATCAATGGAAATATCCGGATCTTCAATAACAACTCCAAGATCTATTTTTCCCACTATCCGTAAAGTCATTTCAGGGAAAATATAGTAATCTTCTCGGTTATTAGGTTTACAAATAGAGAAATCCAAATAAAATCCATAATCGCGAATTTGAAACCATCCGCCAATACCCGCAGTTTTTTCTTTATCAACTTCGAATATCAAGGAATGGTTGTGACAAGTATCGTATACGCAATTTTCAATTTCTCCTTTTCCATATTTTTTAAACAAGCTGTAAAAAAGATATGAACAGAAGTTTTCAGCCGGCATATCATCGATCAGAGTTTCAATGAGGTCTTTCTGGATCACTTTTCTAAAAAGTTCCTCCAGGGTGAGTGTTTCTTGGTTTTGCATTGTTTTTGATTTAAAAAACGTGAATTTATTCAATTTATATACTATTTGAGAGAGAAGTCAATTAAAAGTTGCACTATTTTCAATCCCGTGTATAATCGTGGGACTTGTTAATTTAAGTGGTCCACTATCTCTTCATTTGCGCTTTGGCGGAAATAACGATAAGAACACAAAAACAGTATGAAATATATATTAGGAACAAAAGTGAATATGACCCAACTCTTTGATGAGAGCGGCAAAGTGGCGCCTGTCACTATAGTAAAGGCTATGCCAAACATCGTGACTGGTATCAAGACCGCGGAACGTGACGGTTATACTGCTATTCAGGTTGGTACTTTAGAACAAAAGGAATCTCGCGTTGGCAAAGCCCAGCTTGGCCAATTTGGTGGCAAGGGCTACAAGCAAGTCCAGGAATTTCGTACTGAAGGTGCGGCAGAAGTGACCATTGGCGATACTGTAACTGTAGAATCATTTGAAAAAGGAGATAGCGTAACAGTGTCCGGCACTTCAAAGGCAAAAGGCTTCCAAGGCGTGGTCAAGCGTTACAACTTCAAGGGCGGACCTCGATCACACGGTCAGAAGCACTCAGAACGCGAACCGGGTTCTATCGGCGGCGGTCTTCGTACGCACGTGCCAAAAGGCATGCGTATGGCGGGACGTATGGGCGGAGACACTGTGACCGTAAAGGGGTTGAAAGTAGTGGCAGTAGATGCAGAAAATAACTTGATCTACATTAGCGGAGCAGTACCAGGTCGTCGCGGTACCGTTATTAGCATTGTCGGTTAAGAGTGTATATATGGAAAAGAAAACAACAACAACCAAAAAGCCAACCTCCGCTAAAGCTGCGGCAGGCAAAGCAGTAACTAAGAAAGTAACTAAGACTCCTGTGACAAAAACAGCGCTTGATATAGCAATGTTCAATCAGAAAGGCGCCAGCGCGGGAACATTCACACTTCCTAAGAAAGTATTCGGTCTGGCATGGAATGCTGACCTCGTGCACCAAGTCGTCGTCGGTATGCAAGCCAACAAGCGCGCAGGAACCGCTCATACAAAAGATCGCAGTGAGGTTTCTGGTGGCGGTAAGAAGCCTTGGAAGCAAAAGGGAACTGGCCGTGCTCGTCATGGATCAAATCGCTCACCGATCTGGATTGGCGGTGGTGTAACCTTCGGTCCTCGTAATGACAAGGATTACTCACAGAAAATCAACAAGAAGATGCGTGTCAAAGCACTCTTCACGGTACTTTCTCGCAAGGTGGCTGATGAAGCAGTATTGCTTATCGATACACTTTCATTCGATGCAATGAAAACCAAAGACGCAGTCACTACATTGAGTACACTTGCTGGTATCAAAGGATTCGAAAAGCTCGGATCAAAGAAGCCGACAACCTTGCTCGTCATCCTTCCTGAACACAATGAAGTAGTCGAAAAGAGCTTTGCCAACCTGCAAGGCGTGACGGTGTTGACCGTAAACGATCTCAATGCGTTGAATGCAATGTCATTCCATCACATGGTAGTCGTCGACCCGGCAAAGACTGTGGCAACTCTAGAAGCTAAATTAAGTTAATCGTATGGCAACAAAGAAGACTACAACTCCATCAGTAAAAGAAACTCCTTCTGTCTTGAAGCGCGCGCTTATCACTGAAAAGGCGGCAAATAATGCGCAGTTCAGCATCTATCTTTTTGATGTCGCAGTAGGGGCGACCAAATCAGAAATCGCCAAAGCATTCAAGGCGCAGTACAAGAAAACTCCATTGAAAGTAAACACTGTAAACGTGATGCGTAAAAGCTTCTTTCGTCGCGGTCGCTTGGGATTTGGTCCTCACAGCAAGAAAGCCTATGTCTTCCTTGCGAAAGGTACCACTATCGATATAGTGTAAGAGTTATTATATGGCAATGAAAACATACAAACCAACAACTAAATCACGTCGCAACACCGTTACTATCGATTATCGTAAAGTACTTACCGCGAGCAAGCCATTGAAGGCGCTGACAGTCGGCTCAAAGCGCACTGGTGGACGTAACAACACTGGCCGCATCACTGGCACGCACAAAGGCGGTGGCAACAAGCGCGCGTATCGTTTGGTGGATTTCTTGTACAACAAGAAAGATATCCCTGCCAAGATCGCGACTGTTGAATATGATCCGAACCGCACCGCATTTATCGGCGTCGCAGTCTACAAAGACGGTGAAAAGCGATATGTGGTACTTCCTAAGTCTGTCGGCGTCGGCAGCATCTTCGTGGTCGGAGAAAATGCTCCTATCGAAGTCGGTAACCGCTTGCCGTTGAAGAATATTCCTTCCGGTACATTTGTATACAATATTGAAATCAAACCGGAAGCGGGCGCGAAACTCGTTCGCAGTGCCGGTACCTTCGCGCAAATCATCGCGCAAAATGACGGTTACACCCAGCTCAAAATGCCTTCAACGGAAATCCGTCGCGTGCAAGACCTTTGCTGGGCAACAATCGGCGAGGCATCTAACGACGAGCACAAGCTGGTGAAATACGGCAAGGCCGGACGCTCACGATGGCGAGGTATCAAGCCGACTGTTCGCGGTACTGCCATGAACCCTGTAGACCACCCACACGGTGGTGGTGAAGGACGACAAGGTATCGGTTTGCGTCGCGGTCCAAAGACTCGTCACGGCAAGCAAGCATACGGCGTACGTACCCGTACTCCGAAGAAATACTCAAACGACAACGTTATCACTCGCCGCAAAAACGGTACTCGATAAACAAAAAATCCTCTGTTGCAATAATGGAGGATTTTTTGTTTCGAATGGGTTATCCCTGCTTTCTGCCACCAATAATATTCAATAATGCCTCTTCTTGTTCCGAAAGCGAGAGCTTTCGATGATTGAACTTCCAGGCAATTTCTGCAACAAACAAAGGAAGGTATTGACGGCGCATGCCACCGATACATGACAGTCTACGCTTGAGAATACCCCAGAAGGAAAGCTTTTACAGATTGGCAATATAAATATAATTTACAAATTGACTATATTGACTCAAAAAAATGTAAATTAATTCAAGCGGCGGATTTAATTGCCAATGCCATATACGCAAAATATACGTATAAAACCTCTCATCTGTATAATATGCTTACAATTAGTGAATCAATAAGATTTCCACAACAGGATTTTGGGAAATAGTTGACACGGATTTATTATCCTATAGTATTAATTATGACGTAAATCCTTTACGGAGCTTATCGCAAGTAAGTGACGTGTGCCGTCACCGAAGTATAGGTAGTCTGAAAAAACCCTGCGGGGTTTTTTCGCTTTTTTGTTATACTACTGCAATGGAACGACTACCCAAGCATATTTCGGAAAAGGAGCGGTTTTCGGTGGTGGCCAGAGGCCGAAGCTTCAAATATGCCATTCGCGGCATGGGCATTATCCTTAAAACACAGCATAATTTCTGGATCCAAATGGTCGCAGCGGCTATTGTGGCTGTTTTGGGTACGTGGTTACACATTGCGCCGATAGAATGGGCCATATTGATCGTGGCTATGACAGTCGTCTTCGTGGCTGAGTCCTTCAATACGGCCATCGAAATCGATATTGACCTTACTAGTCCTCAGTACCACCCATATGCCCGTGACACGAAGGATGTGGCCGCTGGAGCGGTGTTGCTGGCCGTCATCGGAGCGGTTTTGGTTGGTTGTATTATTTTTATCCCTAAAATCCTTTTATTGTAAGATATTCTTCCTTATTCCCAGCAGTGCCCTCAAAAAACCACACATAAATTTCTGTTGAAATTTTGCTATGCTCGGTCCAGTCGACCTTGCGCAATGCTTTTTTAAGGGCACTGCTGCTCATTCGTCAGGATATCTTGCAATAGTCATTTGACTTTCCGGCGCTATCTGATAAGATAGTGGGACTCAAATATGACACGATCACTCTCAAAAGGCCCTTATATTGACCCGAAATTATTGAAAAAAATTGAAGGAAAGCAGCCCCTCACCGCCGGGTCTATTAAGACATGGTCACGTGCCAGTCAGATCGCGCCAGAAATGGTCGGATTTACCTTTGGCGTACACAATGGCAAGCAGCATATCGACGTATTGGTCACCGAGGACATGGTAGGGCATCGTTTGGGAGAATTTTCCCTGACTCGCAAGTTCACCCGTCACGGCGGTAAGATGCAGAAGGATCTTGATCAAAAGAAAAAGGAGGCTGAAATCACCGCCGCTAAGTCCGCTAAAGCCACCAGTGACACTAAGAAAAAATAGTATTGTATTATGAAAGCTTCAATCACCAACTATCGTCAATCACCCCGCAAAGTCCGTCTCGTCACTGACGCGGTTAAAGGCAAGCATGTCTCCGATGCTATCGTGGTACTTTCCTATATGCCAAAGCGCGCCGCAGAGCCTATTCAGAAACTCATCAGCAGCGCGTCTGCCAATGCGGTCAATCTTGGTGCGACGGCTGAAAACCTGGTGATCAAAAATATTGAAGTCAATAAAGGATTTGTTATCAAGCGTTCCATGCCTCGCGCCATGGGCGTAGCTAAGCCGATCAACAAGCGCACCAGTCATGTTGCTGTTACTCTTATTGAAGAAGCCCCTAAAGTCAAAAAGCTAAAAGCTAACAGCAAATAATATATGTCTAAAGTCGTCCATCCCTATGCCCATCGTTTAGTTATCCTCCGTGATTGGAAATCACGCTGGTTCGCTACCGACAAAAATTACGTCAACAATCTAAAGGTTGACGTGACTATTCGCGAATACCTCGACAAGCGCCTTCGTGGTTACTATGTTTCCAGTGTTGATATCGAACGCGGTCAAAAGCTCGTGCGTGTCATCATCCGCACATCTCGTCCTGGTATGGTTATCGGTCGCAGCGGTGAAGGCGCTACCAAACTCAAGGCTGATCTTGATAAGCAATTGAAGCGCGCCAAACTTGCTATCACTGACGATGTCAAACTTGAAATCGCCGAAGTCAGCAGTCCGGAAGGGGATGCCAAGATCGTGGCCTACATGATCGCCGAAGGCCTCGAAAAGCGCTTGCCGTATCGTCGCGTCATGAAGCTCTTGATCGAAAAGGTTATGGCGGTTCGCGGCGTGCAAGGAGCGAAATTTTACGTCGGCGGTCGTCTCGGCGGCGCGGAAATCTCCCGTTCAGAAGTGTTGAAGCGCGGGTCCGTGCCTTTGCAGACATTTCGTGCCGACATCGACTATGCCAAAGAAACAGCTCGTTTGGCCTACGGCGGCATCGGTATCAAGGTCTGGATTTATAAGGGTCAGGTTTTTGAAGCCAAGAAATAAAAGTTAGTGATATGTTATTCCCTAAAAAAGTAAAATACCGAAAATGGCAAAAGAAACGAACTGACATGACTCAGCGTGTTGAAACGCGCGGTACCACTATCAGCTTCGGTTCATACGCATTGAAAACAGAGTCATTGGGACGCGTGACCTCAAACCAGATCGAAGCTGCCCGCAAGGCTGCCAGTCGTCACCTGACCAAAGTCGGCCGCATGTGGATCCGTATCTTCCCTGATCGTCCTTTTACTGAAAAGGCGGCACAACAGCCGATGGGTAAAGGTAAGGGTGAATTGCAAGGCTACCATGTCGAGATCTTGCCAGGACGCATCATCTTTGAAGTGGATGGTGTGCCTGAAGCGACCGCGCGCGAAGCGCTTCGCAAGGCGGGCACCAAATTGCCGGTAAAGACAAGAATTATCGAAAGAGCATAGACAAATCCTAAAAAATAAGTAAGATACAAAGACTATTATGAAATCAAACGCAACAACAAAACCCTCTGCCGCCGAAGCTTTGGCGGACAAGGATAAAAAGATGCTAAAAGGAACAGTCGTATCCAACAAAATGGATAAGACAGCTGTTGTTGCGGTTACTCGTTTCGTCAAGCATTCAAAATACAAAAAGTATTTTAAAATCACCAAGAAATTCAAGGCTCATGATGAGAACAATGCGGTCAATGTCGGGGATAAGGTATCAATCGTCGAAACACGCCCACTGTCAAAAGATAAGCACTTTGCTATCGTAGAGAGTAAATAAGACTATATGTTACAAGCAGGATCAAAAGTTAAAATCACTGACAATGCCGGAGGAGTCAAAGGTACTATTTTCAAAGTACTCGGCGGTTCACGTCGTCGCTACGCATCTATCGGTGACTTGGTGGTGCTTTCTGTCAAAGAAGCGCAGCCTCGCAAGGCCATCAAAAAGAAAGACGTGGTCTACGGCGTAGTCGTGCGCGTGACCAACGCTTTTCGTCGCAAGGACGGTTCCTATATTCGTTTCGATGACAATGCAGTAGTGATCGTGGAAAAAGGCAAGAAAGAACCGAAAGCCGGTCGTATTTTCGGTCCTATCCCTCGCGAATTGGCGGAACGCGGATACCAGAAGATTATCTCTCTCGCACCGGAAGTGCTATAAATTTTAATACCCATATGAAACTCAAAAAAGGAGACAACGTAATAGTGATTGCCGGCAAGAGCAAAGGTCAGACAGGTAAGATCGCCGTGGTGAATACTGCGAGCGGACGCGTGATCGTGGAAGGTGTCAACAAGACCAAGCGTCACATCAAGCCTCGCTCAAAGACAGAAAAGGGGAGCACGATTGAAAA
>JAYVMR010000022.1:0-13433 GCA_043758875.1 Candidatus Nomurabacteria bacterium
CGGCCTTTCTTTACGGCTATCTGGAAATAGTGCCTTAGCATGAAGCCAAGTGGGATATCTGGAATATAGGAACGCCGCGATAAAAATTCTGACGCACACTATACTCACTGGACTGCCCCAAACAAAGAAATGTTCTAGGCACTATTTGAGATAGCCGTACTTTGATTATAGTCCATTGCGCGTCGCTGGCAAGATAGACAGCGGGGAAAAATACTGTCGAACTTTACATCAATTCATCAGAGTGCACGAAGGCCGTACTGATCTTTTCGTATTGCATCAATTCTTCCGGTTTGAAGAAACGAGCAATCTCCGCTTCGGCCGCTTCTTTCGAATCAGACGCGTGGACGATATTTGATTGCATAGAAAGCGAATAATCCCCACGAATAGTGCCGCCCGCCGCTTCAAATCCTTTGGTTGGACCGACAATGACACGGATGGCGTCAACAACGCTGAGTCCGGAGACAGCCATGACGATAACTGGCGTGGACGTCATAAAACGACGAATACGCGGGAAGAAATCCTTATCTTTTATATGAGCATAGTGATCTTCCACCAATGCATTGTCGAGGCGGATCATTTTCATGCCGATGATGCTGAGTCCTTTGCGTTCAAAGCGAGTGATAATCTCCCCTACTAGGCTGCGCTGCAATGCGTCCGGCTTAATGATAATCAAACTGCGTTCTTCTTTTTCATGTATCATACGTGGCTATGATACTACATTTTCTCCGGTACAGCTATGCCGAGCAACTGCAAGCCATTGGTCATGGTCTGGGCGAAGGCGGCAGTCAGGACGATTTTGTAGGCAGAGGCCGGGTCAGTGTCATCAAGGATTTTAGTACTTGCATACCAGCTATTGAAGGCTTGGGACAATTCCAATACATAGGTGACGATGAAGTGCGGCGACCATTGCTCAACGGCATGTTCCACCACTTCCGGAAAATGAATCAACATTTTTTCGACAGCGGTCGTTTGCCACCCTTCCGGTATATTTGGGAGCTTAGCTCCCAAATATACGGCTTTGCTGAGAATAGAACGAGCACGGACGGTGCTATATTGCAAATACGGACCGCTATCCCCTTCGAATGACAGTGATGTTTCGGGATCAAAATTGATATCCTTGCCGGCCGCGGCACGCAAGATGCTGAACTTCAATGCGGCGATGGCGATGGTATCGATCGCTTCATCGGAAAGATCGATGGCGCGTTCTTTGACTTCTTCACTCACAGTATCAAGCAAGGTGTCAGCCAGCGGCACTCCTCCCAAGCGCGAAGACATCTTTTGTCCCTTGAATGACATGCGCCCGTGATGCACATGGATGCTTTTTTCAGACCACTCGGGGTGAATCTGATGCGCGGCCGCCAACACGACTTGGAAGTGCGGCACTTGCTGATTGTCAGTAATAAAAATAGAGAGGTCCAACGTGTCACTGTGGGATTCCTTTGAGAATTTCATGCTGAGCAAGCCGATATCCTTGGCTTCATAGGTCGGATTGCCTTGGCTATTGATAAAGACGGCAGTATTGATATCCTTGCGATCTTCGGCCGGAATATAGACGATGGCGCCTTCGCTTTCGGTAAAAACTTTGGGGGTGTTTTCCTGTACGATCTTTTTTCCCACTTCCCCGGCCTGGCTTTCATATATATAGATATCAAACTGCGAGCCGAGCCGTTCGGTGATGCGTTCAAAATAGTCGATGTTGAATTGCTTGCAGGTTTGATAGACTTTCCATTCGGCTGAATCTTTTTCGCCGTATAAATTGTCGGCGATTTCCTTGACGCGGGCATGGATGCTTTCATCATCCGCATAGCGTTTCGTTCCTTCGACATACGCGTCACCCAACACACCAATATCGATCGGCGCAAACTCCACGCCATACTTTTCCAACAATATAAATACCGACTTGGCCACACCGAGCGAGATATCGGAAGGAAATGTCATGACAGTGACTTGCGCACCCGATGCATGTGCCAAGCGAGTGATGGACTCGCCAATGGCATTGTTCATGACATGGCCGATGTGAAATGACTTGAAGAGATTGGGACTGGAGTGTTCCACTAAGATAGTTTTGCCAGTATATAAAGTGTTGCTTCCCCAAAGATTTTTTTGCTCAATGATATGACTGACGTGTCGCGCAAAAAAATCCGTCGCCAGAGAGAAATTGATAAACCCGGCACCGGCAATGCTGATGTCCGCAATGTCCTGCGGCTTATTGGCATGCAGCCATGCCACTATTTTTTCCGCGCACTCTTGAGGTCCGACCTCAAGAGTTTTGGCAATGACCAGGGCGGCATTGGTGGCATAGTCGCCATGCGCCAATTCCTTCGGTCGTTCCACAGCAAATGCCACGCCTTCCAAACCGAAGCATTCCTTCAATGCGGCAGTGACCATTTCTCTGATAGTGCTTTCCATATAAGGATTTTAGCAGAAAAAGCAGATTTTACTATTTTTTCCTCAGTACGGTATCGATAATAGCAGCAATAATGATCATGTCCTTTTCTTGCTTGCCGCGGGTAGTTTCGGCGGCGGTGCCCAAACGGATACCGGAAGGGTCCAGTACCCCGCGCGGATCTTGCGGAATAGTGTTCTTGTTGACGATGATGCCGGCCTTCTCCAACCGCGCTTCGGCTTCCTTGCCGGAAATGCCCTCGCCATTCATCCAGGTATCTACCAGTATCAGATGAGAATCGGTGCCGCCGGTAATGACATGCCAGTCCAGTCGCTTTAATTCGCCGGCCAACACCGCGGCATTCTTAATGACTTGCTTGGCGTATTTCTTGAATGCCGGTGTCGACGCTTCTTTCAATGCGATGGCCACGGCGGCGATTTGATTTTCATGCGGACCGCCCTGCAATCCGGGAATGATCATCTTATCGATTTTTCCCGAAAGATTTTTAAATCTTTCGGGGCGCGCCGTAGCTTTAGCGGAGGAGGGTTCCTTTTTTGCGAAAATAATAGCCGACCTTGGGCCACGCAATGTCTTGTGTGTTGTCGTCATGACAGTATCAGCATACGGAAACGGACTTGGGTATACTCCCCCTGCCACCAAGCCGGCGAAGTGCGACATATCGACATGGAGCAATGCGCCGCAGGCCTTGGCGATAGCGCGAAACTTCTTGAAGTCAACCACGCGCGGATACGCAGTAAATCCGGCCACGATGATGTCCGGCTTTTCCGCCATGGCCAGTTTTTTCAATGCAACATAGTCGAGCAATTCAGTCTTGGGATCGACTTCATACGGCACCTGCTTCCAGACCTTGCCAGTGAATGACACCGACTGCCCGTGCGTCAGGTGTCCGCCGGAAGACAATTTCAATCCCATGATCTTCCCGCCTATCGGTACCAATGCGGCATAGACCGCCAGGTTGGCGGGCGAACCGGAAAGCGGCTGCACGTTGGCATGCCATTTTTTCGGATCAAGCTTGAAGAGTTTCAATGTGCGATCGATCGCCAATTGCTCGACCTTATCGATAATGACATTGCCTCCATAATACCGCTTGCCGGGATAGCCTTCGGCGTATTTATTGGTCAACTCCGACCCCAATGCCTCTAAGACATCATCTGATACATAATTCTCCGACGCGATCAAGTTGACCACTGACAACTGCCGTTTCTTCTCCGCCTCTATCAATTTTTTCACTTGGGTGTCTTTCATGAAGATGATTCTAGCATACGTTGACTTATTATTGAATAAATGCAAAATAAAGAAAAACAACAAAAAAAATGAACACTAACAATTCAATTATTAGCTATAAGCCTTATAGCCAAAGAACACCTGATTGCCAATACGAGAATCTTTTAAAAGAAATTTTGGAAAAAGGATCATCAAAATCTCCTATCCATACTAGTCTAAATGAAAACAAGGATTCTGGAAGCAGTGTCTGTCTTGAACTTTCAGGCCGGATGCTCAACTATACTCTTTCTAATGGAGTTCCTATTACTCCTATCCGCAACCTGGGAAATTCCGCCAAAGGAGTTATCGGGGAAATTGTGGCCTTCATTAATGGCGCACGAACTCTCGAAGAACTCAAACAGTATGGCTGTCCAAAAATATTTTGGGAGCGCTGGGTAACAAAGGAAAAATGCGCGGTGTGGGGCTTAGAAGAAGGAGATCTTGGTCCCGGTTCATATGGACCTATATTAACTGCCATGCCAATGGGAAATGGCGAAACATTTAACCAAATCAAGGCGTTAATAAAACAAATGCAAAATAAGACCATGGCTCGCACTCACGCCATAACAACATGGTATCCACCGTTTGCTTTAGGCGATAACGATCAGGGCTCTCCTCGTCAAGTTGTAGTAGCCCCCTGTCATGGAAATTTTGTACAATTCAATGTATTTCCAAAAGAAATGCACCTGGTAGTTACTCAACGCTCCGCGGATGCTCCGGTAGGCTTAGTTCTCAATCTTACCGAATGGGTTGCGTTCGGAATGATGGTTTCGTATATGGTGGGCATACCGCTTACTGAATACTGCTATTTTCTTCCCAACCCTCAAATTTATGATATTCAGATTGAATGCGTTCGTGAATTGTTACAACGGGAATCTCGCAGGTTACCCAGTATGTATATACGTCCTCAGAGAGAGATAACATCAATTTTTGATTTTCGTAAGGAAGATTTTGTTATTGAAGATTACGACCCGCATCCTCGAATGGATATCCCGACATTAATCTAAGACTCAATGTCCGCTATTTAAAATAGTGGACATTTTTTATTTTTAGTGTAAAGTATGAAAAATTCTTTATCATGAGCAAAAAAGTATACGTAGACATACGCAATGTCAGAAACGAAGAAATGCGCCAATTATGGCAACAGATAATCGATGACGGGGTTGATCCTTTCGCTCCGGAACATCTTCATAAGTATCATAAAAAACCCATTCTTAAAACCACGGAGTATTGGATAGTGACAGAAAACCAGCATCCTTACGCGGGTAAAAAAAATCATTTTCTTTTTATTACAAGAAAGTATTACGAGCATTTTTCCGAATTGCCTCCTGAAGCAAAGCTTGATTTATTTTCTTTGGTCGAATCAGTGTGCCAAGAATATAATATTGTCGGCGGCGGTTTCGTGATGAGATTTGGTGATACTAGTAAATCAGGTGGTACGGTAAAACATTTACACGCTCAACTTATTGAGCCGGAAGAAGGTTGCAGCGTTCCTGCATGGTTTGGCTCTGAAGCCAAATAAAAAAATCTCGTAAACACAAACGTGTTTACGAGATTTATTATTTTACCTGGAAAATTTCGATGCCGGCAGTGGTTAATACTTCCGCCGCATCAAGGTTGGAATACCCTTCCTGATAAAATACTTTTTTGAAACCGGCTGCCCGAATCGATCGCGCGCAGGTCGCGCACGGAAACGTGGTGACATAGATACTTAATCCATTGAGCGCTTTTCCTTCTTTGGCTGCTTGAGCGATAAGCTGCTGCTCGGCATGAATGGCCGTGCAAATATCAGGTCGTTCCCCCGGCTTCATATGAAGTCGTGGATCGCCATTCACATACGGCGCCTGCGCATTCGGCAAATGCTCATTAAATCCACCCAGTACTATTTCACTACCGGGAAACATAATAGCGGCTCCGACGTGACGCCAAACATCCGAGCTTTTTCCGGCATATGCTTCCGCCATAGCCATAATCAAGTGATCGTTTTCATCGATGGAAATCGGAAATATTCCTCCCACTTTGGTCGGAACAGTGCTTTTTGACCAATCCCATCGTAAGAATACGGTATCAAGGTGAATGTTTGCCCATGGTAAATGTTTTGCCAAATCATGACTGATATCATCATCAGGCATACTGATTTCAGAATAGGCCTTAAGATTCTCCACACCCTCAAAAAGGTAGACCCTGCTTTTTTCCTGATACAAATGTTCAAGAAATTTTTTAATGGTCAAAATCGGCACCGCTCGAATATCGCGCGTGAGCTGATCAGCCATAATGGGGCTACTTTCAATAAGGCTTTTTGGAGAAAGCAGAAAAATATCTGCTGGCACATGGCGATCCAAAAAAGATAGATATCCTTGATGGATCACCGGCATGTAGAGTACGATCGCTTTTTTCATGTCTGTACCTCCTGTTGTGGTTGAGGGTTAAGATGTTGTTGAATCAATGCAACAATAGCTTTTCCCAGACCATCCGCTCCGTCCATTGCAAGCAAACGAATGCGGGCCGTGGTTGAAGTAGTGGCTTGCGGTTGTAAAAAAACGATTTCTCCGCAAAAATCACCAATGTTGTTTCTGATCTTCTGTTCGGTAATATCTTTTGTCCCTTTAGAAAAGACTGCCACATCAGGCAAAATATCCACTACCAGTTGATCCTGATGTTCATCGGTGTCGAGGACGGTTAAAATGTCCACAGAGCGCACATGCGCTAACATCAACAATCGTTCTTCCAACCGCACAATAGGACGATTTTTAATATCGGGTTTTCTTTGGCGGGTTAATTCGTCAGAGTCTACGCCGACAATAAGAATGTCCCCGCGTTTTTTCGCTTCCTCCAGGTATTTTACATGACCTTCGTGAAGCAAATCATACGTGCCGCCGGTATAAACAATTTTCTTACCTTCTTTTTTAAAAACACCAATTACCCATTTCAATTGTTCACGATCGTTTATTACACGATCATTATAATTTACTCCGTTTCCTATGATGTTTAAGATACTGGTTTCATCTTTATCCGCAACGATCGGTGTGTACTTTTTATCAGTACCCTTGAGTTTAGTTTCCATTTTTTTAAAGAGTTTAGTTTGCTCGAATACTATACTGACATGGCCAAAAGTCAACGTTGTTTGACAAAATAAAAAATCACTGTAGTATGTAAGAAAAAAACACCAAAGAAATGACAGAAAAAATTATTATCGTGGCGTATGACGCTCATCGTGTTATCGGCAAAAATGGCTCGTTGCCGGAATGGAGATTGCCGGCCGATATGAAAAATTTCAAGGAACTGACCGTGGGGCATATCGTCATCATGGGCAGGAAAACCTTTGAATCTTTTCCTGAAAAATATCGTCCGCTTCCCGGCCGGATCAATATCATCATCAGCCGGAATGAGCACTATGTTGCCCGACCTATCCATGAAGACACGTATGTTTGCATATCATACGAAGAAGCAATAACATTGGCGGAAGCATTTGCGGAAAGACAAAAGATATTTATTATTGGCGGTGGCGAGATATATCTTCAAGCATTGACCCATCCGGAAATAAACATCGATCAGGTCATTGCCACTGAAGTAAAAGGAAGTTTTTCAGGGGACACTTTTTTCCCAAAAATTACTGGCTACGCGGTAAAAGAAGTATCTGTAGCTCCGTTCTACAAAGATGGCAAAAACAGTCACGACTTTGTGATTAAAACATTGACCTTGAGCAGAACAGCGTAACCCCATTCCCCATTGAGTATTCAGTGGGGGATTTTTTCTTTGACGAATCATTCTCATTCGATGTATCAAAACACAAACAAAAAGCCCCTCGACCTATGATGGCGAGGGGTTTTCTTTCTTCGCCCGCCGAAGATTCAGCGGAGGAGGGTTTGTCAATTAGACAACTTCGATACCGATCGATCGCGCTGATCCTTCGACGATCTTCATCGCGGCGTCGATGTCATTGGCGTTCAGATCGGGCATCTTGCGTTCTGCAATGGCACGGATCTGATCACGAGTGACCTTGCCGGCTTTGGAAGTGCGCGGCTTGGCCGAACCCTTGTCGATACCAGCGGCTTTGAGCAACAGGCCGGTGACCGGCGGAGTAGTGACACGGAAATCGTATGAACGATCATCGTAGACCACCACTTTGACGCCGAGCTTCTCGCCTTTCTGGTCCTGAGTGGCGGCGTTGAATTTCTGCACGAAGTCAGAAATGTTGATGCCGGCTTGACCCAGTGCCGGTCCCAGCGGAGGCGCCGGGGTAGCCATGCCGCCCATGGCTTCGAGTTTGATGCGTTTTGTAATGTTTTTAGCCATATATAATAGAATGTTTTACTAATGTGAAGCAGTAGCGTAACGAGATGGATTATATGTTAGATCTTCTTGACTTGCAAGAAGTCCAGCTCCACCGGCGTTTCGCGGCCGAAGAGTGAGACGAAGACTTTGACCTTGCCGCGTTCGCGATCGACTTCATTGACGCGTCCTTCGGAATCCTTGAACGGACCGTCATTGATGATGATAGTCTCGCCGACTTCCAAGTCGATAGTGTGCTTGGCTTCCTGGTTATCATTCATCTGACCGAGCAAGTAGTCGATTTCCTTTTGGGTCAATGGTACCGGAGTGACGCCTGAGCCGACGAAGCCGGTCACGCGGGGGGTGTTGCGCACGACGAACCATGAGTCATCAGTCACGATCATTTCCACCAAGATGTATCCCGGGTAGACTTTTTCTTCGACTTCGACGCGCTTGCCGCCTTTGATCTTGATCTTCTTTTCGGTCGGCACTACGACATTGAATATCTTGTCTTCCATACCGAGTGACTCGATACGCTGACGCAAGTTTCGTAGCACTGCATTTTCATAGCCGGAGTAGGTGTGAATGGCGTACCAGTGTCGCTCTTGGGTTTCTTCTTGTTTAGCCATATTATTTGATGATGAAGTGTCCTAGTAATGCGCGGAACAGCAGGTCAAAGCCATTCAACAGGTAGCCGAGCGCCAATGACAAGACGATAATGATAGCGGTATAGGCGATAGTGCGGCGGCGAGAAGGCCAGACCACATGGGTCATTTCATTTCGGGTTTCTTTTAAGAATGTTGCAATACTCATATATGTGAAGTTTATACTAAAAAACGCCCCCAAGGCATTGGTTTTATAATACAGTGAGTCGCTTTTTTAGTCAAGGATAAGGAAACACCAAGGAAACTCTTACGAAGAACGCCGAAAAAAGTAGCCCCTTCAACCGTCGCATAATTTTCTGCTGAAAATTTGCTCCTTCTCGGACCAGTCGTCCTGCGAAAGACGGTTTCAGGGGTCTTTTTTCTTTGTTCTTCTACAATAACGTGTAGTTGAAATATATTAGTAACACGGAAACAGAAACTCTCCCATTTTCCGGTGTTGCGCAGGTTGACTGAACCGAGCAGCAGTGATTTTTCAGCAGAAAAATACACGACCGGAAAATGGGAGAGTTTTGTGAGAGTGTTTCCTTATGGTATTCCCTATCTGATCTCGTACGTAATAGTGACGTCAGATGTCACGGTCTGGACGCCGGTTGGGATACTTGGTGCCGGTGCGGCTTGCGGAGCCAGTGCGGCGTTCATCATGCGCTTGTCATAGATCGGTTGCGACGGATTGCTGTTTTCATTGAATGACACGATGCGAACCAAATGCACGCCAAGCGAGTCGGCCAATGTTTGCGCTTGCACTTTGGCATCGGCAATGGCTTTGGCGCGCGCTTCATTAGTAGCCGCATGCGGATCTTCGAAGCCGAGGTTTGGCCCACTGATACTAGTCACGCCATCCTTGCCCAACACCCCCGCCACGATGTCGGTCTGGGAAAGGTCTTTGACACTGACGGTGACATTTTGAGAAACGATGTAACCTTTGAGCAGCTGTTGATTGGTCGGGCACATACCTCCTTTGATGCAGACACCGTTGGTGTATTGATAGTCAGGGTATGAATTGTAGTCAGCGGTAGTAATGTATTTATCCGCAACGCCAACCGCGATCAGGTCGTTTTTAACAGCGGAAACTTTTTTGGACACGACGTCTTGCGCGCTGGCCGTATCTTTTTCCTCGTCTTGCACAGTGAATGAGAATTTTGCCGTATCAGGCGCTTTGTCGATCTGTCCGTGCCCTTGCACGGTAATGACATTTGATGCCGGCAAGCCGGAGCCGATGTATCGGTACGACTTCACTTCCGCGAAAGTCGCCACTAATAAGAACAGTGCCAGCAAGATACCAACAATGACAATAAGGCGAATGATAACGCTTTGATACTTTTCCATAAATGACTGCATACCGATATATTATTTAATGCCTACTAAAGTGACGTCAAATACCAATGTCGCATTTTGTGGGATAACCGGCGGATACCCGGCCGCGCCATAGCCGAGCTCGGGCGGAATAGTCAGCGTGCGTTCTTCGCCGACTTTCATGCCCAGTATGCCTTGGTCCCAGCCTTTGATGACTTGTCCTGCCCCGAGCGCGAATGAGAACGGCTGGCCGCCGTGCTTGTCAGTCGAGTCAAAGATCGAACCATCAGTCAGCTTGCCGGTGTACAGCATCACTGCGGTTTGGCCATTGGTAATAGCGGGTCCTGTGCCTTCTTTGATAACGTCGATTTTCATATTGTTGATAGTTTTAGAGCTGATAGGTTTGTTAGTGGTAAACGTTGTGGTGACTGCTTGCCCTGAGCTTGTCGAAGGGGCGGTGGCGGGAGCGCTGGTGTCGGTCGGTGTGGTGACGGTCACCGGCGCTGTGGTCGGTTCGGCCGGTGATGCCGGCGCCTTGATCAACCAGAATGTGATCAAAACAATGATAATGACGCTGATAATAATGCCGATAATTGATTTTGTGTTCATACCTGACAGTATAACAAATTATTTAATTCCAGGTAGCAAGCGCTTAGTTTTCATATATATAGTATAGCAAATTATCCAAATAGTTCAGCATGAGAGCCGATATCGGCCAATAGCAGTATCAGAATATCTTTTTGAATGGTATAAATAAGCAACAAATCAGGTTCAATGTGACATTCTCGATATCCTAACCAGTCGCCCATTAGGCGGTGATCCTTATAGTGTATAGATAGCGACTCCCCTTTTGATAAAGTGTCAATGACAAATTCTATTTTTGATCTTTTTAAATTACCCGATTTCTCGAGTTTTTTAAGTGATCTTTTAAAAGATTTAGCATAATACGGGGTATACATTAATGATAATAGGTATTATTTTAATATATCGTCCAGTAATTCTTTTGCTGAATTATATCCTTTCCCATGCTTCAGCGCCCATGCTACTTCCTTGTCCCACTTGGCGCGGATTTCTTTGGCGCGCGTGCTGGGAGTGAACGGCAATTCTTTGTCGTGTGCCACTTGCGTCAAGAAAAGCTTGATACCGGAAGACAGATCCAAACCAAGGGCTTCCAATGTTTTTTGGGCCTGTAGCTTAAGTTTCTTATCGATACGAAGTTGTAGTGTGGTGGTCATGCAGTCAGTATAGACAATGTACGTACATTGTCAACACCACTACTATTTCTTTTTTGACTGCGTGGTTTCCAATGCGATGACGCGATGCGCCCATTGGTCAAAGACATGGAATGACACAAATCGGTCGCCCATAGTTCGGATATCCTGTCGGACAGCGACAAGATTTCCTTCCACTGCTTCAAATTTCTTGGCGGTCTCTTGCTTGAACTCTTCCAGATTTTTATGTTGCTCCTCAAATCCACGTGCGACCATCATGGCAAGACTTTCAAACTTCACATCCCATTTTTTCTCCTGTGCGAAAAAACGTTCTTCCATTTTCTTGTCTTGTGCAGCAAAACGCTGGTCGAGTCTCATTTCCCATTTCTTATCCTGGTCCGCAAAACGCTGTTCTATTTCTTTGTCTTGTGCAAAAAAGCGTTGTTCTATTTTTTTGTCCTGCTCGGCAAAACCCTGTTCTATTCTTTTATCTTGTGCGGCAAAACGCTGTTCTATTTTCTTATCTTGTTCAGTAAATCCCTCATTCATTCGTTGTTCCAATGAAACAATCTTTTGACTTTGCTCGTCAAATTTGGCCAGCATAAGAGCCGCCAATTCATGGATGGTCATCAATGGTACCGGTTCTGGAAGCGACTTTTTCATTGCTTCAGTATAGCAAACTGACTTTGCGGCACAATGGGATTTTTGTGAATAAAACCCTTATTTTTCTTTATTTTTCCTTTATCCTAAGGTTTAACCTTCGGAGGTTAAACCTTAGGAGGTTGTTAGAGGAGAGGAGTTACTTGTGGTGAACTCGTCGAGGCTGTTGGTGCAGATGTAGTACTTGTAGTTGTTGATGTTGTAGAAGAAGTTGTTGTACTTGTTGGCGCAGGTGCTGTAGTTGTTGTTGAGGCAGTTGTAGTGGATGTAGTGGTTGGGGTGGTGGCAGTAGTAGTAGTTGTTGGCGCAGAGGCTGTAGTTGTAGCTTGCGGTGAGCTTGTCGAACTCGTTGGCGCAGATGTAGTACTTGTAGTGGTTGTGGTAGGTATAACTATTCCTCCTCCCGCTTGCGCTTGCAGCAATGCGCGCAACTGGTCGGCAGTGACACAGACAGTGTTGCCAGCATCACCGAGACAGAGCTGCTGGGTCGTGACTTTCTTACTGAAGATGCTTTGAATACCGTTGGTCGCGCTGCCGAACCACGCCAGCAAACTGTCACGCCAGGTATTGGTCTTGGTCAGGTCGCTGATATCAGTGATATTCAAGTTCATTTCCTTGATAGCTTCGACGGTGAACGGCATAAGGCCGGCATAGTTTAACGACAAGAGGTGGGTGTGAACATCTTCGATAACCAGATCCGGGAAGACTTGCCGTATTTCTTGTGCGATGAAACCGGCGTGTTTTTGCGGAAAGAGTCCAGTCACCGGATCGGGCATTTCTGGATTCCAGTTATAGCTTACCGGGTTAAGGGCCATGATTTTTGCCAGATCACTTTGATTACCCGGTGTGATGTTGTTGTTATATGACCAGGTCGAACTGTCGGAAAGATTGGTAATATTTTTCTTCAAGTTCATATCGGATGAACAGCTCAAGCCGCCCGGCACAACAATGGAACAAGTGCCGCCACCGGTGATGAATTGAGCCATCGTTTGTCCGGAGGTGATACTGGAACTTCCTACCACCAACCCATACGCAGGGGTTGTAGTGGTATCAATACCGACGAAATTACTAAAGTTATTGCTGGTGCCGGTAAATTGAGCGACCCCTCCTATGGTAGCAGCGCCTGATATAGTAGCTGCACCCGATATACTAGTTGCGCCTCCCAATAAAGTTGCTCCTCCCGCTACCTGCAATGCGTACGCATTGGTAATGGTGACTCCGGTACTGCCGACCGGCGCACCGCCGATAAACACCGTAGCGGCATTGCCGTAAGTAAGGGTATTGGGGGAAGAATAGTAAGGCTGACCAAACGAAACGGTATTAATCTGACTAATGGTTCCGCTACTATCAGTATCGGAGTACGCACTAGTACCGGAACCGCTATTATGAGAAGTATCCAAAAGTACTCCGGCGCCACTGCTAGTAAAACTAAAACCACCTATAGTACCAATAGCAAGAAGCGGTGAGGCCGGAGTGATAACAGCACTATTTGTCCCTGGTGCTGACATTATGCCCATACGTCCTCCAAAGTAACTTCCTCCTCCTGCAACATCCAGGGCTAGCGGGCTAAATTGCGTGACATTTGTTCCCGATACCGGCGCACCAGCTATATATACTGTAGCGGAAGTGCTATACGTCACTGCCGTGTTCGTCGCTGCCAAT
>JAYVMR010000023.1:0-22249 GCA_043758875.1 Candidatus Nomurabacteria bacterium
ATTGAAAACGCCTATGCCTACGCTATCAATCCCAAGAGCTTAGAGCGCTTACTATAATATGAATTACGTTTACTCAGCCGTCACGGATAAGGGAGAAAAACGCCAAGGTATGATCGAGGCGGTCAACCAAGAGCTGGCCGTCGCCGGCTTGCAGCGTCGCGGGCTGATCGTCACCGCCATCCAAAGCGAAGCGGCTTCCAAGAAATGGTTCGAGATCACCTTGTTCGAGCATGTGCCGTTGAAAGACGTGGTCATCTTGTCTCGACAGATGTCGACGCTGTTCGAAGCGCAAGTTTCCGCGTTGAAAGCATTTACCTTGATGGCCGACAACACGGAAAATAAATTATTGGGCCGCAAGCTCAACACCATCGTGGCCGATCTGCAAGCCGGCTCATCCATTGCCGGCGCCATGGCCAAGCAGAGCGACGTCTTTTCGGACTTTTACGTCAACATGATCAAGGCCGGCGAAGAGTCCGGCAAGCTGACACAGGTCTTCTCGTTCTTGGCCGACTATTTGGACCGTCAATACGCGTTGACCACCAAGACCAAGAACGCGTTGGTCTATCCGGCCTTCGTCATCAGTGTCTTTTTCATCGTCATGATCTTGATGTTCACGGTCATTGTTCCCAAACTGTCCGCCATCATTCTGTCATCCGGGCAAGCCATTCCGGTTTACACCCAAGTGGTCTTTGCTATCAGTAACCTGTTCGTCAATTACGGCATTTTCATGTTGATCTTCGTCGTGCTGTTTGTGGCCGGCGTCATTTATATCGCCCGCACCGAAAAAGGCAAGCAACTGATCGACGATATCAAATTCGGCTTTCCGGTCTTCGGTAATTTGTACAGTAAGCTCTACTTGGCCCGTATCGCCGACAATATGGATACCATGCTGTCATCCGGTATCCCTATCGTGCGCGCCATTGAGATCACTGGTCAAGTCGTAGGGAATAAGCGCTACAAGAAAATCATGGTCGACACCATGGAAGGGGTCAAGGCCGGCAAGGCCTTCTCTCAAGCGCTATCCGAACATCCGGAGATTCCAAAACTGATGTCCCAGATCATCCGCGTCGGCGAAGAGACTGGCTCGATGGGCGCCATCTTGAAAATGTTGGCCAAGTTTTACAATCGCGAAGTCGACCAAGCCATCGACACATTGGTCGGACTGATCGAGCCATTCATGATCGTCTTCTTGGGTCTCGGTGTCGGTATCTTGCTGGTGTCAGTCTTGGTACCGATCTATAACATTGCTGGCGGCATCAATTAACGTTATACTTTTAGTATGAAAAAGCAGGCTGGCTTCACGCTCATCGAACTCTTGGTTGTCATCGCCATCATCGCCATCCTGGCATCGGTTATTTTGGCCTCCTTGACCAAGGCGCAAGACCGGGCAGCTAATACTGCCGTGCAAGCCGACTTTCACAGCGCGCGCACGCAGACCGAACTATACTATGTCGCCAACAACAGTTCCTATGCCGGCGTTTGCGACGCCTTGAAGACTGCCAATCCGGGCGGTATCAACGATATGATGACCGATGCGACCGCTAAACTAGGCGGAGTTTATACGCTCGATACCAACCTGGCGACTGCCGGCGCCCCGACGCAAGTCGAATGTCATGCCACCGCTTCAGGTTGGGCTATTTCGGCGCCGATTCGCGGAAGTACGGGGGAATATTGGTGTGAAGACTGGACTGGTAATTTGCAACAGACGGTCAGCGTCTTGGCATCAAGCTTCGTGACCTGCCAATAAACAGCTTTTGTTTATTGCAAAAAAATATACCGTGCTATACTTAGATGGTTACAAGTCATTGTAATAATCGATTATTATCAACTCGTTCTCAAAAAAATTTGTATGAAGAAAACTTTAACTAAAGGCCTGCCCGCCCTCCGGGAGCAGGCGGGTTTCACTCTGATCGAACTCTTGGTGGTCATCGCGATCATCGGAATCTTGGCATCAGTCATCTTGGCATCGCTGAACTCAGCGCGTGCCAAAGGTACTGACGCCGCGGTCAAGTCTGACCTTGAAAATGCTCGTCCACAGGCCGAGATATACTACGATGCGAACAGCAGTTCTTATCTGAACGCATGTACGACTGCTACTAGCGCTAGTCCTGGCGGTATAAACACCATGCTTGCTGATGCTGCAACTAAGGCAACACCAAGTACTCCACTTGTTACCGCCTTTGCCACAGCCGGCACTGCTACCACGGTAGTATGCCACGACCAAGCAACCGGATGGGCAGCGGCTGCTCCATTGAAGTCAGTGGCCAACATGTTCTGGTGTGTGGACTCAACTGGTAAAGCAGAACAGACTGCAAGTGTCTTGCCTGCGTCATCAACAATTTGTCCGTAATCTCTGTGACATTGTACGTATAATAAAACAGAGCGCGCCCGTAGGGCGCGCTCTGTTTTATTTCTCTGTTATTTCTTCTGCAGAATTGCTACAATAGAAGCATGCTATTGCTTCCACTCTTCGTATTCATTCTCGGTCTGATCATCGGAAGCTTTTTGAATGTCGTGATCTTGCGCATGAATACCGGTCGCAGCATCGCCACCGGCCGTTCGAAGTGCGCGCGTTGCAGCACCACGCTGTCATGGTACGAACTCATCCCGGTATTCTCATTCTTGGGATTGCGTGGCAAATGCAAGACCTGCCGTAACCATATCTCATTTCAATACCCGCTGGTGGAACTCATCACCGCCATCGTCTTCACCATTCTGTACACCACGGTCATCGCCAGTTACGGTATCACGCCGGTAGCCGGGCTGGTATTTGTCTTTAGCGCCGCGGTCGCGTCACTGCTGATCATCATTTTCGTTTACGATATTCGTCACAGCATCATTCCCGACATGGCCGTCTATCTTTTCATCATTCTGTCGCTACTCTCCATTGTCTGGCACCTGTTCACCGTGCCAGGATTTTCACCATTCGGCGCGGTCTTTGGCGGAGTGCTGGTGGCATTGCCGTTCTTCTTGCTATGGGCATTGTCCAAAGGCACGTTCATGGGCTTTGGTGATGTGAAGCTGGCGCTGGGCATGGGCTGGCTGTTGGGAGTGACTGGAGGATTCAGCGCCGTGCTGTTTTCATTTTGGATCGGCGGGGCAGCGGGATTGTTCCTGCTCGGCATCTCTCGCAAATACTCCATGCGCTCACAAATCCCGTTCGCGCCGTTCCTGATCCTCGGCACGTTCATCGTCGGGGTCTGGGGCGTTACTATTTTTTCATTGTTTCAGATATGGCAGTAACGCATTCACAACTAAAAAAGGCATTGCCAGCCAAAGCTTTAGCGACGGCTGGATTTACCTTGATCGAAATGATGATCGTGGTGGCGATATTCGCGGTCGTGGCGACCGTCCTGCTTTTTAACTATCGTGATTTCAGCAATAATGTCAGCGTGCGCAATTTGGCCGAAGAAATAGGCTTGACTGTCCGTAAGGCACAAAGCTATGCCACCAGCGTGCACAGCATGGCCGGCACTAACGGCACACTGAGCGATAAGTTTCCGGCTTACGGCGTCAGTTTCTCTGTTAATAGCAGCGGCGCCCAACTCTATGATCCGACAGTCACCGCTTTCGTCTTGTTTGCCGATATCGTACCAAATGGCGGTACGACTACCGATAATCTCTTTGGCAATAATGGCACCTGTGGCAATCCGACTGATAACACCAATGAATGTTTAGAAAGCCTCGGGCTAACCGATCTCGATACTGTCGTGTCATTATGCACAGACGTGCCGAGCGCCAACAGCTGCTTCACGCCGCAAACGGGCGGCACAGTCAATGTGGTCTTTCATCGTCCCAACCCTGATGCGGTCATTTGCGTCATCGCTCCCGGCAGCGGGGGATTCTGCAATGCGCAAATGGCGTCGTATCTGAAAGTCACGGTGGCGTCGGCCAAAGGATTGCAGCACGTCATTACTATTTGGAATACGGGGCAAATAAGTGTCAATTAATATGAACAAACAAACCTTACAATCTGGTTTTACGTTAGTCGAGCTACTGGTATCACTGGCACTCTTCACCGTCATCGTGGTGGCCGCCATCGGTTCGCTCTACACTGTCAATGACGCGTCACGCCGGGTCAATGCCATGCGCACTGTGCTCGATAATATCAACTTCGCCACCGAGTCGATGAGTCGTACCATCCGTACCGGCCATACTATCGTCTGCGGCGGAGTCGAGAACGGTACCGGTCAGCCCAATTGTGCCTTCAGCGGCAATACTGCGCAAAGCAAAATTTCCTTGATCAGCAATATCGACAATCAAGGCATCGAATACCGGTATCAATTGGACGGCGTGACGGGTAATGGATTGATACAAAAATGCCTTTTGAATGGCAGTAATCAAATAGATCCAACAAAATGCGTGTCATTGACCGCGCCGGAAGTCAATATCACTACTCTCAACTTCTTTGTCGATGGTGCCGATCCGGCTGACGGTAAGCAGCCAAGTGTTATAATGATGATACAAGGCGTTGCCAATGCCGGCACCGGCAATACCGCGCCATTTACTATTCAGACATTGCTGTCGCAACGCGCCGGAGAATAATATGAAGCAACAACAAGGTTTTACTTTAATAGAAACATTGATCGCCGTCTTCCTTTTGACATTGACTGTCGGGGGACTGATGACCATGGCGGCCAACGGCTATTACTCGGTGCGCTACGCGCGCAATCAGATCGTGGCTGACACGTTGTTGCAAGAATCCATGGAATACATTCGCAACAGTCGCGATACCAACATCCAACAAAACGGCACTTGGTCGCAATGGGTGGCCAATTTCAATGTCTCATCCAACGGCACCTCATTGGGCGGCGCTAATACGCAAGGTTGCTTTACCGGATCGGGCACTAGCGGCACCGGCTGCATTGTTGATCCCTATACCAGCGGTGCACACGTGCGAGCCTGTGGTGCCACCTGTGAAAAGATCATATTATATCCGAGCGGACTGTACGGTTACGCCAGCTCTCCGTATACTTCCAGCTTGGCATCGGGCACGCCGGCCACGACATCGTATGTCCGCACGATCAGCGTGCAGCAAAATGGTCCTGAGCAATTGACGGTGACGGGCACTATACAATGGCTGAACGGCAGCGCATCAAAAACATTAACTCAATCAATGTTACTGACGAGTTGGCCATAATATGAATATGAAGAAAGTAGTACAAAAAAATAATGGGGGCTTCGCGATGCTGTTCACCGTGCTGATCATCAGTATCATCCTTTCGATCGCGTTGGGTATTGCCGATCTGACCTACAAACAGACCATCCTTTCCAACCTGGCCAATGATTCGCAAGCAGCGTTTTATCAGGCCGACTCTGGCGTGGAATGCGGCATGTATTATGACTTACACTTGGGAGAATTGCCGCGCGGCACAACCATCAATCAAGCGCCGAACCAATTTATCTGCGGAGCAAACACTATGACTATCGTCTCAGCGCAAAGTTACACCGACCATTTTGTTTATCAAGAAGACATTAGTACTAGCCAGCCTTGCTTCTCCGTTATCTTTGATAAGACTGACGCGGTGAAAAATAGCGTCAGTGCTCGAGGCTTCAGTACCTGTCTGACTACCCCTCGTCAGGTAGAACGCGGACTTAATGTACAATACTAATATGAATGCTGCTGAAGCTAAAAAACGGCTGGAAAAGCTGAAGTGGCAGATCAATGATCTGCGCTATCGCTACCATGTCGAGAATGACCCGACCGTGACCGATGACGTCTATGAATCGCTTATTCGCGAGGCCAAGGACATCGAAAAAAGCTTTCCGCACTACGCGATCACGCCGGAATTTGATCGCGTGGCCGGCGCGCCGTTGGATGTCTTCCGGAAAGTCACGCATGCTTCACGCATGCTGTCCTTGAACGACGTCTTCAGTATCGAGGAATTGCAGCAATGGAGCGCGCGTATGGAAAAATTATTGGGCGGCCTACGGCATCACTATTTTGCTGAAGTGAAATTGGATGGCTTGGCGGTTGCCCTTCATTATAAAAATGGGGAACTGGTGCAGGCGGCAACGCGTGGCGACGGCTTTGTCGGCGAAGACATTACCGAGAATGCTAAAATGGTGCGTACCATACCATTGCGACTGAACGCACCATTTCCTCCTGACGTGGAAGTCCGCGGCGAGATCATCATGCGCAAAAATATCTTGGCCAAGCTGAACGCCATTCAGGAAAAAAACGGCAAGCCGCATTTTGCCAACACGCGTAATGCCGCCGCCGGTTCGGTTCGCCAATTGGACCCGGCATTGGTCAAGGAACGACAATTGGACTTTTTCGCATATGATGTAACCGCCGTAGCTCGACCGAAGGGAGATGCGAAGGAGTCTGTGGTCTCGCACTCCCAAAAACACGCTCTTTTGCGCAAACTCGGCATGCCGGTAGTGGCGGAAGAAGCGACAGTCAAAAAAGTCGAAGAACTCACTCCTTTTATTGATAGTATTGCCAAAAAGAGAGACGACTTGCCATTCAATATAGACGGCATCGTCATCAGTGTCGATGAATTGGCACTGCAAGACACGCTGGGCGTAGTCGGCAAAGCGCCGCGCTACATGGCGGCCTACAAATATCCGGCCGAGCGCGTCACGACAGCAGTAACTGATATAACGGTCAATGTCGGGCGTACTGGCGTGCTGACGCCATTGGCACATTTTATACCGGTAGTAGTGGCCGGTTCGACAGTTTCAAAAGCGACGTTGCATAATATCGATCAGATCCAGCGTTTGGATATTCGCATCGGCGATACGGTCGTCATTCAAAAAGCCGGAGACGTCATTCCGGAAGTGGTGCAGGTCTTGCAGGACATGCGCGTCGGCAAGGAAAAGAAATTTATCATGCCGAAAAAGTGCCCGGTCTGCGGCTTTCCTGTCGCCCCTGCTGAGATTGGTTCTCCCGCTATCACCAAAAACCAAAAACCAAAAACCTCTCTCACTGTGGCGTATTTTTGTACCAACGATGATTGTCCGGCCAAGCACACCCGCGGCATCATTCACTTCGTGCACATGTTCGACATCTATGAAGTCGGGCCCAAGATCATTGATCGCTTGCAGGAAGAAGGACTGATCACCGACGCGGCCGACCTGTTCACGTTGACCGAAGCCGACCTCAGCGGTCTGGAGCGTTTCGGCCAGAAAAGCGCGCAAAATATCATTGCCGCCATCGCCGAGAAAAAAACGCCGCCACTCGATCGCTTCATCGCATCACTCGGTATCAGTAATGTCGGCGTGGAGACGGCACGTGATATCGCGCTGCATTTCGGCAGCTTTGAAAGATTCTGGCAGGGCCGCGCGGAGGATTTTGACAGCATCGCCAACATTGGCCCGGCCGTCGTCGAAAGCATCGAGCAGTATCGCGACAAGCAGTCATCGAAAAAGTTTATTACCAAACTGCTGGACAACGGCATTCGGCCGCAGGCCCTGAGCGTCGCGAAGGGAGTATTTTCCGGCATGACCTTCGTGTTGACTGGCACACTCGCCACTATGAGCCGTGAGAAAGCCAAAGAGATCATCCAGTCTCAAGGAGGCAAAGTCACCGGCAGTGTTTCTACTAGCACCTCTATGGTCATCACCGGCGACAAGCCTGGCGGCAAATTCACCGATGCGCAAAAGCTCGGTGTTAAAATCATTTCCGAAGACGAATTCCTGCAACTTATAAAGTCTTTATAAACGTTTCTGTGCAACATTGAATGTTGACCATGTTAGGTACCGAGTACCTAACAATAGACCTTTTTGTCTGAAAATGGTTTTCTGGTATAGTGAAGGCATGAGTAATGAGATGAGCGGGGAACAAGTCAGACGGTTGGCGGCATTGGCGCGATTGAATGTGCCGGAAGCGGAATTGGAGGCGACAGGAAAAGATATCGCCGCCATTTTGGGCTTTGTGGATACTATTCAAACAGCACACCTCAGTGACCAGGTCGCCAATGAGACTGATCTGCAAAACGTCTTTCGTGAAGATGCGGTCGCCCCATTGTCGTCCGCGTATGATCTGATCGAAGCAGCACCCTTGCATCAGGATCATTTTGTAAAAGTGCCCAAGGTAATTGAATAGCCTCATTGAATAAATATGCAATATCCCAACATGGAAGAATTACATAAGAAATTATCGCGTAACGAACTGACTGTTCGGGTGCTTGTTGACGAGTACCTGGGTCGCGCACGCGCCAGCCAGCTGAACGCATTTCGTGAGATCTATGACGAGGCGACGATCAATGAGCAAGTGGTGGCGGCAGAAAAAATGTTTGCTGATGGCACTGCCACGGTACTGACCGGCATGCCGATCGCGCTCAAGGATAATATTCTGTTTGCCGGGCATATTGTCAGCAGTGGTTCTAAGATGCTGGAACACTATGTGGCTTCATATGACGCCACCGTGGTTGAGAAATTGAAAGCGGCCGGCGCGGTCATTATCGGGCGCACCAACATGGATGAATTTGCCATGGGATCGTCGACCGAGAACTCGGCCTTTGGTGTGACCAACAATCCGCATGACACCAGCAAGGTGCCCGGCGGATCCTCTGGAGGATCCGCCGCAGCCGTCGCCGCCGGCTTGTGCGTCGCGGCATTAGGGTCAGACACCGGCGGTTCTATCCGACAGCCGGCGGCATTTTGCGGCGTGGTGGGATTATTGCCGACGTACGGCAGCGTGTCGCGTCACGGCTTGTCGGCCATGGGCTCTTCATTGGATGTCATCGGTCCGATGACCACGACCGTAGCTGATGCGGAACTTTTTTATAATACGTTCAAGGGCGCGGATGCATATGACTGTACCTCACGAGAAAAAAATACCCCTGTACCTTCTTTGAAAAAGAAATTGGCAGTGCCGAAATTTGATCGACAAGGCATTGATTCGGAGTTATTGCACAACTTTGAAGCCATGCTTGAGAAATTGAAAGGCGAGGGCTTTGCTATTGAAGAAGTCGACTTGCCGCACTTTGCCGACGCGTTGGCGGTATATTATATCTTGATGCCGGCTGAAGTGTCTTCCAACTTGGCTCGTCTCGACGGTATTCGTTATGGCGATCGCGTGGGACAAGGGAATATTCATGACGTCTATGGTGATACTCGCGGCGCGTTGTTCGGACCAGAAACGCGTCGACGTATTTTGCTGGGCACCTATGTGCTCTCTCATGGCTATCATGACGCGTACTACAACAAGGCGGTGGCATTGCGCGGTGTCATTCGCAAAGAGCTCGAGCAGGTTTTGGAAACATACGATGCTATCATCACGCCGACCACGCCGACACCGGCCTTCGGCATCGGCGAGAAGGTCAACGATCCAGTCAGTATGTATCTTTCTGATCTGTTTACAGTGCCGGCAAATATTGCGCATCACCCTGCTCTTTCCATCCCGTCAGGCAAAAGCAGCAACGGGCTGCCGTTCGGCATTCAGTTCATCGGTCCGCGGTTCGCAGAGGATACGCTGTTTGCCCTTGGCAAGACCATAGAGAATATACGATAATACTGCTGTGCAACCCTCTACGTATTATTATCCGGCTCAACCCGCAGGCAATGCCATCCTTACTGTCATAGGCAATGTCTTTAGAGGCATTTTCTCATTCGGATTTCTGGGGCTTTTCTATGTCCTATTGGCAGTGGCACTCATCGCCACCATTGTGCTTATTTGTTTTCTGTTTGTGCGCATGTATGAGATTCGCCAAGAGGACGAGAAAAATAGGAAAGCATTGGCCACGCCGGCGACCATGGGGTCAGCAACTCTCGGCACTGCTGCGGATATAAACGCTTCGACTGAAAACCAAACATGGAAACATATTCGCGAACGATTGCTCTCGAGCAATACCAGCGATTGGAAACTGGCCATCATCGAAGGGGATATTTATTTGGACCATGTCTTGGACGACAAAGGCTTTCATGGCGACACGACGGGGGACAAGCTCAAGCAAGTCACTCCTGACAAATTGCCTTCGATACAAATGGCCTGGGAAGTGCATATGATCCGTAATCGCATCGCCCACCAAGGAGCGGCATTCGTGCTGACCATGCCGGAGGCGCGCCGACTGCTGTCGTCGTATGAGGTCATCTTTACGGACTTGGGAGTCCTATAAGTAAGATAGTAGCAAAGCAGGCGCGCCCTACGGGCGCGCCTGCTTTCTTGTTGCGGGGAGCTGAATCGAACAGCTGCCTTAAGGTTATGAGCCTTACGAGATACCACTTCTCTACCCCGCGATGGGTTAGGGTCAAATTGTACAATGGTCCTTTGATTATTGCAAACGGTTCTAAAGAAATAATAAGGAGGGGTCTGACCCCATTTATAACTTCTTGAAAAAAAGCCCATATGTGCTATAGTCTTTTTGCACTGATGCGTTATTGTCGATGTAGCTGTCTTGGTTAGATTCCGCGTCGCCGAACAATATAGTGCAGATGATGATAAGGTGTATAGTATTGTCGATGTAGCTCAGTTGGTTAGAGCGTAGCACTCATAAAGCTAAGGTCGGAGGATCGTTCCCTCCCATCGACACCATATCAGCCCTGTGCTGATATAATGAAAAATAAATGCGACCGTAGCTCAGCTGGTTAGAGCGCCCGCCTGTCACGCGGGAGGTCGGCGGTTCAAGTCCGCTCGGTCGCGCTAAGAAGAAAAGCACCCCTTAATTAAGGGGTGCTTTTCTGTGGGTCAAGTTGAATTGGAACTGGTATACTTGTTTTATATGGAAAAAGCGCAAAAAATAAACGAGCTTGAAATTCAGCAATCAATTAATGAAAATACTGAGCATTTAAAAGAAATAGAGGAAATGCTAAAAGATGAGATCTCTTTATTCAAGAAAGGGTTAGAACTACTTGAAATGAATAGTGATTATCTTTGGCATATGAATAATGATAATGAAATGACTGATATTTTAAACAAAGATGCTGAAGAGTTTGGACATAAACAAGAAAAAAAGAAATACTCTGAAGAACAAATAAATAAAGTAAATACCGAAATTGAAAAAATGAAAAAAGAGGTTAATGAAATTAATTCCTATATTGCCGAATTAACATTAAATAAAATTCAAATTAGTCACTATATTGAGGAATTTGAAAAATTAAATGAACGATTTAGAACAAACCTTTTACACGTAAAGCCAGAAAATCTTAATTAAATCATGAAAGAAATAATCATCATCGGAACCCTGCACGGCGACTTTACCCCAAAAGCAGAATTAAAAGAAGTATTAAATTCACTTAATCCAGATAAAGTATTGGTAGAATTGTCCCCGGAAGAACTTGCTCGTCCTGTTGTAAAATCAATCCGCGATGACATGTTTACCGCGTATGATTGGGCTACTGAAAATAATAAAGAAACAGCAGTCTTTGATGTTGAGAATGAGACCCTTAAAGAAGGGGTCACGGGTAAAGAACCAGAGTTTGCAGAATTTGGTTCTGCAATTGAAGAACTTTTGAAAAAGCATTCCTGGAAAGAATTAAATAAGAAAGAGCCTTGGAAGAATTCCGGAGTTCTGGATCTTGAGAATAAACTCATGGAAAAGTATTTTAATGTTGAAAAAATCAAGGAAAGGGATTTTATAATGCTTCAAAATATCAAAGATAATTTGATTGAAGGGAAGAACGTTGTACTTACCGGCATTGGACACCTGACCTTTTTTAAAGAACAAATGCCAGAAGCTAAATTATTATTTAGAAATGATTAATTTTTATGAAAACAAACAACGATCTGAGACAATTGCCCAAATAGTCAAAGCCAAGGGTTTTGATAAAAAAGTCAGCGAACTTTCAATTGCAATTATTGATCTAAAGAAAAACCCCTCAACAGTCTTCGGAACAAACCTTGATGCTTTTATGTATCCGGCCAGTGTATTTAAAATCTTCATAGGAGCTGAAGTATTGAGGCAGATAGAAGGAGGGAAATATACTCTTGCTCAAGAGATTTTAATAAAGCCATTGAGTGATATACCAAAAGAGCTAAAACTATATCCTAATCCTCGAGCAACCTTAAAGACCGGAGATCATGTAACAATTGATATACTGCTTTACTTGATGCTTGCCGTTAGCGACAATACCGCATCAAACTGCTTATACGAACTTGTAGGGATGGAAAGCATAACAAAGAACATTGTCGAGCCGAATGGGTGGCAGGGTACCGGATTGATCTCGTACTTTCTCAACCATGATAAGCATTACAAGCCATATCGCCATACCGACATGCTTCAGACGAACGCGCGGTATGTTGCCGAGTTCTTCGCATTGGTGGAGCAGGAAAAAATGATAAGCCCGTTTGTTTCAAGAAAGCTGAAGGAATACATGCTCAAGTTTGACCGCACCTCAAGGCACGGTTATTCATATCCTGAATTCCTGCGATACAGAAAGGGCGGCTACTTGGAAACAAACCTATATACTTCTTTCTACAGAAAGAGCGGATTTGGTCTTGATGTTATAAAAGGGTTTGGGGCGCTCGTTAAGAACCTTGTTACCAAGGGATGGGCGTTCCAGAGGTACATGCATGATGCGGGAGTAATCGAGGGAAAGAATTCAAAGTATGTCGCTGTCATCTTCACGCTCTCAAGACAGATGAATCCGAGAAAGTACTTTCAGATGAACGAGCTGGCAAAGGAACTATTTGAATATATGGAAGCTCAAAATTAATTATGAAAACTATTTATAAAATCGCTAATTCAATCCGTCGCGTCTATTGATCTAATTATGAACGATTCGTGGAGAATGCAGGTTTTGCGTTCGGCACGATCCCTTAATTGGTAAGGGATACAGCGATCTTGATTTTTCTCGCTCTAAAAGCATTGAAAACACCTTTATCCCAATAACTCCCGTGGCATACTCCGACAACTATGGCGAAACCGTATATGAATTGCCTCTCACAGAGAAAAGCGAGATCGTTCCTTTCCCAGAATATGGGAGGATGCAGAAAATAGAGCAAGAGCCTATTGATCCTGAGTTGCCACATGGTGTGACTTACTTAACTGCTCATGACACGCTTCGAGTGTCATATATGGAAGGTAAGGTGTATGCGGAGAACGAGTCGCTAGTGCAATACATTCACCGTATGGGAAACGAGTTAACTGCCAAGGATATTAACAACAACTTTAAGAACAGATCAAATCTTTCTCTAAAGGTAGAGGATGAAAATGGCTCAATGCTAGGCTATATGATTGCGTATGAGGGCGCACATAAACAGAATACAGAAGAGGACGAATACTACGATGATTATGATGACGAATTTGGTTATAGGGGTGGACAAAGTGTCCCTGCCACCACTGGTAGTAATAAGATTGGCGAAAGTGTTATTTATATTTCAGATCTAGCGGCTGATACTACAAGAAGTAAACTAGCTGGAGGAAAGCTGATGAAGGCATTCGAGACGCTTATAAAGCGAGAATATCTCGAAAAAAATAACCCCCTTCCCATCATTGCTCAGGCGCGAGAAAGTACCAGTTACAAGATAATTCAAAAGCAGCTCAATACTCTTGGTAAGGATTATGGCTATACCTATGAATTGGAAGAAAGTGGCTCATATGATGCGGGTGGCGATACCATGCACGAAATAAAGCTTATCCCTGTAAAAACGATATAAAATTATCAAACACTGTTGTAATTAAGCATAACCGTAGTTCTCACTCCGTCCACCAGTCCGCGCAACGAAAAAGAACCCTAGAAATAGGGTTATTTTTCTGCATAGGAATAGGACATTGGAACCAGTGTGTTTTAGATGTAAGACTAAACATCCTATTCCGTATAAATATGTGATGGCTATTGCAGATGCTTTAGTCAGGGCTATCATACCTTGACTTATCAAGCAGGACCGTGATATGCTGTCAAAGTTAATCCCACTGCCTTCTTAGAGTAATCTAGGACGGCAGTTTTGGTTTATGGAGCCACCTATATCTTACAAAGTAATAGTATTTATTGATGGCAATAACTTTTATTACAAGATAAAAGATGTTGTTTCAGCTAAAGAAGAAGTGTACAAGTTACTCGATCTTCACTATAAGAATTTTGCACAAGCACTCATAAAAGAAAATACGCTGGTTGAAATAAGATATTATATTGGCGCAATAAAAAGACAAGCGGGAAGTGATAAAGAAAAATCTGAGAAGCTGTATTCTGGGCAGCAAAGACTTATTGCAAAATTAAACAATCATGGCGTAAAGGTTGTATTAGGAAACCTTATTCAGCACCCTGATAAAAGTTTTCATGAGAAAGGCGTTGATGTTCGCTTAGCAGTTGAGATGATACGTTTTGCTCGAGAGGATAAATACGACGTAGCATATCTTATAAGTTCGGATACGGATTTAGTACCAGCTGTTGAAGAAGTGCATTCATTTAATAAAAAGGTTGTGTATGTCGGGATGTCAAAAGGACAATCCTTTGGACTAACCAAGGCGTCAGATGACACAATTCTTTTACGCGAAGAAGACCTGCTACCGTATATTCCAATTGAAACAGAAACTGAAGAAAAAAATAAATCAACCAAAAAATAAGGTATCACTTTTTTCTTCATAACCGCAGTTCTCACTTCGTCCACCAGTCCGCGCAGAATGAAATATGCTAAAAGCACCCTTCAATTGAAGGGTGCTTTTAGTTCAAACGTTTAGATATTAAATTATCATTTTTAATGATAATCGTGAAAATAAGCTATTTTTAGTCATTTTTCACGATTATATTGACAAAAGCGTGAAAATAACTATACTTAAGGTATATATGGCAAAGAAACATGCAGTTTTTAACAAAATAAACACATTAAGAGAACGATATTATAAGGCGTTGGCAGGAAAAGAAGCGTTAATAGGAATTATTAGTGAAGCAGAGGTTGCGGAACAGGTCTATAACTCCAATGCTATTGAGAACAGCACACTTAGCCTTGAGGAAACTGAAAAAATACTGCTGCAAATTGATCTGGACCGTTTTATTTCTGAAAGGGAATTATTTGAGGCAAAGAACCTTGCACGGGTGGTTGCATATACCGACAAGCGAGCAAAAGAGCAAGAACTAACCCTCGATGTTATTCTGTCACTTCATAAGATGTTAATTTCCAACATTCGTGATGAGATTGCTGGCAGGTTCAGAGTGCACAATGAATATGTTCGGGTGGGTAGTCACATTGCTCCCGCCCCGCAGGAGATTGTCGGATTGCTCGAAACAGCACTGGCTGAATACAATGCGGCGAGTCATGAGAATATCATTAAGCGTATCGCACAACTGCATTTGGCATTTGAGCACACTCATCCATTTATGGATGGCAATGGTCGTATTGGCCGTGTCATTAATAATTATTTACTGATACGAGAAGGCTTCGTGTCCATTAACATCAAGTTTATTGATAGGAAGAAATATTACCAGGCTTTCAAGGAATTTGATGAAAAAGGTACAACTGTCACTATGCAAGAAATCGTTGGTAAGGCTCTGACCAATAGTTACCACAAGCGTCTGGCTTATTTGGAAGGTAAGAAAATTATGACTTTAGTCGACCATGCAAAATCCAATAAAATTTCTCACTCGAACCTTATTAACAAAGCTACTCGACAGACCATCGAAGCCTTTCTTGAAAAGGGTGTCTGGAAGATCGGTATATAGCAGTTCTCACTTCGTCCACCAGTCCGCGCAGAAAAGTCCATGCACACGCCCATTATACGATACGAAAAAGCACCTCTTGCGAGGTGCTTTTGTCGGCTATTTAGAAAGGGAAATATTATTGCACCGTGACTGTCACAGCGTATGCCTTAGTGGTAGTTCCATCTTGGGCGGTGACTGTGTATGTCTGCGGTACTCCGGCGGTAAACGTATGATTTCCTGCGGCAGGTACTACTGTAGCTCCTGCGGAAAGCGCGATAGTAATCGGCAGGTTTGTCAGACTGGTACCTGTTGATTCAACTAAAGAAATAGTATTGTCCCCAATTATGCCGGTGACTGCCGGCGTGGTTGAATTAAACGATATTATCTTTGCTTGAACAGCAGCGGCAACGGGACAAGCCGCACCCGTTTGTGAGTTGAATAGGTCATTAGGTTTACAAACCGTAACCGGTGCTGGTACTGGACAAGCTGCACCTGTTTCAGAATTAAACAAATCGCCGTAACTACATGAGGCATGTGTCGGCTGGTTGTTTTGATTGTTTTCTCCCTGGTTATCACATGGATGAGCATCTTCCATCTTAGTTTCAAGCGAATCCAATACATCTTCCGTTTGTGGCCCGACAACAGCGCCATCGCCGCCAACTACTCCATATTCACTCTGAAGTTTATTGACTGCTTCTTCGGTCATTTGGCCAAAAAATCCTGTCGGCGTGTTGATTGCCGTCAATAATCCTTTGCCTATAAGAATTTTTTGTAGTTTGCTGATATCGTCATTATGCTCACCTTTATGGAGTGAACGAGTAAACTTGGAGATCAATTGTCCTCTGTTGTCTAAACCGCTAGGACAATTTGACGACGCAGTATCGTTTTTTTGATTATTATTATCTTCTATAGTAGATGAAGGAAGTGTTTGACCTGGAACAATAAGTTGTTGCTGGTCTTCGCCCCGCGATCCCTCGCTGTGGTCTCCTCCATTGTCAGCATAGACTTTCACCGTTCCGGTTACTAATAGTACGAACATACCCAAAAGTACGATATATTTTTTGTAGTGCATATTTTTTAAATTATTCATTATTAATAATGTACTTAATCACCTTATGTAGGTATCAATTAATTATACTACAAAACAGGCATGCTGATGGAATTCTTTACATCATTCAGTGAATAAAGAAAAGGCCGATTCCGTAGGAATCGGCCTTTTTGTTGACAGGATTTTGTGGGCGTGCTATAGTACCGGCATTACTATACGTATTGTGTTATTGACTATCTGAGTCCGAATGACACAGTAATAGAAAATAATATAATATGAATACACCCAATGGCTCCCGTTTCGGGCGCAGTAACTCTAGTACCGGCCAGTCCCGTACCAATAATAGTTCGTCATCTTTCTCGCGCAGCAGTGCTCCGCGTCGAAGCTTTGGCGGTCCTAGCTTTGCCCGTTCCGGCAATCGCAGCAAGCGCGGGCCCAAGAACGACTATATCGATGAAAATCGTTTTATCAACCGTGCGACGGAAGTAGCGCAAGAAGTGCACGTTGCCAAGCATACGTTTGCTGATTTCAATGTGCACCCTTCACTACAAGCTAACCTCGATGCCAAGGGATTCTTGCAGCCTTCACCGATCCAAGACCAGGCTATCCCGGTAGCATTGGAAGGAGGTGATATTATCGGCATTGCCAATACTGGTACTGGCAAGACCATTGCCTTTCTTATTCCCATCATCAACAAGTTGGTAAAAGATCGCAATCACAAAGTCATGATCCTGACGCCGACTCGCGAATTGGCGCAGCAGATCGAGACAGAATTTCGCGCGCTGACTACCAATATGAAATTGTGGAGTGTCTGTACTGTGGGAGGATTGCCAATCATGCGTCAGATCCGACAATTGGAAATGGGCGTTCATATCGTCATCGGTACTCCCGGACGCGTGAAAGACCTTATTGCTCGCAACAAGATCGTGATGGCTCAGTTTGGCACTATCGTGCTTGATGAGGCTGATCGCATGTTGGACATGGGCTTCATCGACGATATGCGTTTGATCCTGGGAGCGATGCCGAAGGAACGACAGACCATGTTTTTCTCCGCTACCTTTTCTCCGGAAATCAAAGCCCTGTGTTCTGCTTTCCTGACCGATCCTATTACCGTGGCTATCAAGACTCGCGATACTGCCGCTAATGTCGACCAAGACGTCATTCGTGTCAGCCATCCGGGCGACAAGCTCGACAAGCTGCATGACTTGCTGGTGCAGCCTGATTTCAAGAAGGTCTTGATCTTCCGCGAAACCAAGCATCACACTGATGAATTGGCGCGTGAATTGAAAGGCCGTGGCTTCGCCGTCTCTGCCTTGCATGGCGACATGCGTTCTCGCGAACGTTCTCGCGCTGTTGACGCGTTGTCAAAAGGACAGATCCAAGCGGTGATCGCCACTGACGTGGCGGCCCGCGGTATCGATATCCCTGACATCACCCACGTCATCAACTACGATACGCCATCGACCTATGACACGTATGTGCACCGCATCGGCCGTACCGGCCGCGGCGACAAAAAAGGCATAGCGCTGACATTCGTCCGATAAATAACTTTTTTAAAAAACCTCTCTATTCAAAATAGAGAGGTTTTTGTATACTTTCCCTATGATTAGTCGAACACTGTTACTGGATATATACCAACGCAGAAAACTTTCTGTTTCCACTATCGCAAAGATGCTTGACTGCTCCCAATCAAAGGTTAATTACTGGCTTGATAAGCATTCAATTAAAAAGAGAACCATCTCAGAAGCAATATATTCTTATAAAAACCCGCACGGTGACCCATTCTTATTTAAAAAGATTTCGACTAAGGAAGAGTGGTTTCTGCTTGGATTAGGTATAGGGCTCTTTTGGGGCGAAGGAACGAAGAGTGATAAAAACGCCATTCGTTTGGGAAACTCAGACCCGCATCTTGTTAAATGGTTTTTGATTTATCTAGAGAAGGTGTACGGGGTTTCAAGATCACAATGTAAGTTCGGATTACAAGTCTTTGAAACGGATGATTGTAAAAAGATAATGACCTTTTGGGGACACGTTCTGGGTGTCCCTAGGAAAAATTTTTATTCACCAATAATAAAAAAGAAAACTGCAAAAGGGAGCTATAACAGATTCGTGGAGCACGGTGTTTTGACTGTTTATTTTAATAATACAAAGTTAAGAAATACCTTCCTTGCTCAACTTGAAAATATGAAAAAGGCTGATATAATTACAGACGTTCTATTGAAAACATTACATAAGCCAATGTAGCTCAGTTGGTAGAGCACGCCCATGGTGGGTCGCAAAACCCTGCCCATAGAAGAAGTGATTTTTCTATGAATCCCGAATAACGGTTAATAACCCTCCTGGGTCAAGACCGTGGCGCAATATTCTATTGTTGCCCGAACGACTGACAAGGGTTTCTCATTCGTGAGAAAAAGATACAGTCTAGCCCTTATATAAATTCTTTATGAAGGAAATTAAGGTATAAGCGAAGGGCGAGGTCATCGGTTCAATCCCGATCATTGGCTCCATATGAAAAAACCCACGTTACGAATAACGCGGGTTCAGTACTAGGGCTAACCTGTCGGTACATGATAAGGGTGTCCAACCTTTGTGGTGCGTATTGCACGAAAGGTTTTTTGCAACAGTACGAGCTAGTAGTTTCTTTATAGTTGCTCTTTCAAGAACGCAACTACTTGTCTGAACGCTTTTCCTCGGTGAGAAATAGCATTCTCTTCTTCAACACTCATCTCTGCCCATACTTTGTCAGTGCCTTCTGGTGAGAAGAGCGGACTATATGGCATTTTAGGTTGAGGTTTGGTTTTCGGAGTTTCTGCAAGCGTGCCGTTTACTTCACCACTAAAAGAAATAGGTCTGCCATCAGGAGAAACAAGCACGACAACTGTCTTGAATGTTGCAGAGCGGTCAGTTTTTCCCTCAAGCTGATTCAGTGTGTGTTGCGTGATTTCATCCGTTGATACATCCCCAGCCCAACGCGCAGCATGAATACCTGGCTTTCCATCAAGAGCAGTAATGAATAGCCCCGTGTCATCGGCCATAGTCCATACTTCTTCTGAAGTATTTTCTCGGGCATACATCGCTTTTTTCATGGCATTCTCTTCAAGGGTTGTGCCATCCTCTATGGCCTCGCCTTCAATACCTGCTTGCTTTAAAGTAAGCACCTCAATATCAGGATGATGGAACATTGCCTTTATTTGCTCAGCTTTGCTCGGGTTTGTGGTTGATAGGATTATTTTCATATTGTTATCTTTTTTGCTTAATCTAGCCTATGTAGAAGTATAATGCAATCTTGCTATACCTCCACCCATGGATCATTGGCTCAAAGTAAAAAGCCCGCACCATGAAATGGTTCGGGCTTTTGCGCTCATGAGCGAAGAGTCCATTAGGCCGCTTTGGTAAAATGATGGGAAAATTTTAATAAAAGTAAGCATCCGTACAGCAGGTGTTGGCGACCATGGGAACAAACAAGGTGAAGGGTAGTGATCTTGTGCAAATGCACATACTTCATCACTTTTTTCACTTCTTGAAAAATATTCCAGGCGCCGTCTTCCATCAACACGATATAGGGAATGATCGGTAGATGCCCTGCTTCATGCGATTCTTTAAAGCGACTTTTGAGTGTTCGTTGCATGGTCATTTTTAGCTCATGCGATGCGAGGTGATGACGCTGACCGCGCAAGGCCAGAAATACCGTGATGGTACTGTCGGGGTATTGTGTTGCCCAGGCAACGGCTCGATCGAACTTTTTGATAGTGGGGGCACTGGCTGCCAGGCCGGTGGTCCGGGCACTGATAAAGAGGTAGGCTTTCTCCATGTGAATGTGTTTTTCTATAGAGTAAGCTATTTATGGCGATAGTCAAGGCCGGGGCTTTATTTTTTTCAACATTCGTGTATAATCCAGTCTCTTATGGAAATCAGAAACATTGCTATCATTGCGCACGTTGACCACGGCAAAACCACGCTCACAGACAAAATGTTGGCTTTTTGCGGCGAGATATTGGACGGCGGCTCAATGGACTCCAACCAAATCGAACGCGAACGCGGCATTACCATCTATGCCAAGAACACCGCGGTTACCTATAAAGGTACCAAGATCAACATCGTTGATACGCCCGGTCACGCCGACTTCGGTTCAGAAGTGGAGCGTGTGTTGCGTTCGATCGACTCCGTGCTATTGATTGTCGACGCGCAAGAAGGCCCAATGCCACAGACTCGTTTCGTGTTAAAGAAATCATTGGAACTCGGATTGAAGCCGATCGTGGTCATCAATAAGATCGACAAGCCCGGCGCGGACACTGCCGCGACTCACGACGCCGTCTTTGAACTCTTCATGGAGCTTGGCGCGCACGATGAGCAGCTCGACTTCGCAACAGTCTACGCTATCGGCCGTGACGGCGTGGCGATGAAAAACGCCGACGACGAACGCAAAGACCTGACACCATTGTTTGAAACCATTTTGGAAAAAGTTCCCGTGGCCGCCAATGACACTTCCAAGCCATTTCGTATGCAAGCGTTTAACCTGGCCTATGACAACTTCCTCGGCCGTTTGGCTGTCGGACGCGTCTATGAAGGCGTGGTAAAAAATGGTGACACGGTCTTTATCAACAGTGAAGGCAGCGATACTCGCACTGCCAAGATCACCAAACTCTTTACTTTCCATGGCTTTACGCGGGATGAAGCAACAGAAGCGCAAGCCGGTGACATCGTCATGCTGGCCGGTATCCCCGATATTTTCATCGGCGAAACCATCAGTACTGTCAAAGAAGCGGAACTGCTGCCTGCCATCACCATCGACGAACCGACCATCGTCTTGGATTTCCTGGTCAACAACTCGCCGTTTGCCGGCAAGGAAGGGAAGTTCGTGACGTCTCGTCAGATTCGCGAACGACTCGAACGCGAGCTGGAAGTCAACGTGGGATTGAAGGTGGATTTCTCTTCGGATGAAAACCGCATCGCCGAAGGCTTCAAGGTCTTTGGACGCGGCGAAATGCACATCGCCGTCTTGCTCGAAACCATGCGTCGCGAAGGCTATGAGATCCAGATCTCTCAGCCGCAAGTCATCATCAAGCAGATCGATGGCGTGAAGAGCGAGCCGTTTGAAGAAGTGACTATCGATGCGCCGTCAGAGCATCAGGGCGTGATTATCGAGAAGCTGGGCATGCGCGGCTTCATCATGGCTGACATGAATTTGAAAAATAATACCGTGCGCATGATCTTCACCGGCCCGACCCGCGGCTTACTCGGCTATCGTAACCAGTTCTTGGTGGACACCAAAGGCGAAGGCATCATGTCTTCACGCGTGCTCGGCTTCCGTCCGTATGCTGGCGAGATCACTCGTCGTCAGGTCGGTTCCATGATCTCCATGGAGTCAGGCAAGGCCTTGGCATTCGCATTGTGGGGCTTGCAGGATCGCGGCGTGCTGTACATCACTCCGACGACCGAAGTCTATGAAGGCATGGTCATCGGTAATACTTCCAAGGGCGAAGAGATGAAAGTCAATCCGACCAAAGGCAAGCAGCTGACCAACATGCGCGCTTCCGGGTCCGACGAAGCGGTGACCATCATCCCGCCCTGGCTGATGACGATCGAACGCGGCTTGGAAGTCATGCAAGATGATGAATTCCTGGAAGTCACTCCATTGTCCGTACGCCTACGCATGAAATACTTGAACTAAAACGACCG
>JAYVMR010000024.1:0-21520 GCA_043758875.1 Candidatus Nomurabacteria bacterium
TTGGACCAACTCAAAGTGGGCGACGATATCTACATCACCACGCAAGACAACCAAACATTGCATTTCGTCATGACCGGCAGCCAGGCTTATCCTAAAGACGCCGCCACTGACCAGATCTTCAATCAAAAAGACGGGCAACTGTTGCGCTTGATCACCTGCACCGGCACTTGGCTACCCGACCAACGCACTCACGACCAACGCCTGGTCGTCACGGCCATTCTAAAGAAATAATAAAATTTGGGAGCTTAGCTCCCAAATTTATATTGTCTTATGGGTGAGGGAATGAATAGGGACGGTTTCGCTATAGACCCACAATTTGGACAGCAGGAAGTTCCAGACAAAGGCGATCAAGGTGGCGAAGAATGCCGCGATGATGGCGTTCATATGGATGACGCTGAGGAAAAATGACAATGACAGCAAGTCCAAGATCAGCCCACCGGCCACTGTCAGATAGAAGCGCACAATTTCCGTGATATTCAATCGCGTCTTTTTCTTGAAGGTCCAATAACGGTTCAAGAGGAAACTGGAAATAGTGCCGAGCAGGAATGATACCGCCTTGGCTATCAAGATATGATGGGCGAAAAACGCATAGTTATTCAAGAAATAAATATACATGCTCAAGTCGATGACGGTATTGATGACGCCGACGATGCCGAAGCGCACCAGCTGCTGGCGCGGCACGAAACCGAGACGGCTTTTATATAATGTAAACAGTTCCTTGAAGGCACGTAGGATTACCTTAGGATTGGCACCAGTGGCGATACCTTCGGTGCGAGCGAAATGGCTGACTGGCACTTCCTTGAAGGGGATGTGCTTGTATTGCAAACGAATCAGCATCTCGGCGCTCATCATGGCACCGCGTGTTTTGATCGGCAATGTTGCCGCCAGTTTGCGGTCTATCAATTTGAACGCGCAGTCGATATCCTTTACCTTCAAACCGAACAGCAAGCGATTGAGGAAATTCCACAGTGATGCATTCAAGATGCGCAATGCATTGTCACGGCGTGGCGCGCGATAGCCCAGCACTACTTGGTATTGCGGCACGAAGTGAGTCAGGATTGCCAGCTCGGACAGATCGAATTGCAGATCGGCATCGGTGAAGAAAACATAGTCATATTGCGCGGCTTGAATACCGCTCCACAATGCGGCGCCATAGCCTTGGTTGGGGTGATGATGCACGACTTTGATATGCGCATTATCGCGCGCTAATGCATCGGCAATGGCACCGGTCTGGTCCTTGCTGCCATCATTGACGACGATGATTTCATACCGGTCGGTGATCTTTCTGACCACCGCTTCTGCGGCGGCCACACTGCCCCGAATATTGGCTTCCTCGTTATAGGCGGGGAAGAAAATGGAGAGGGAAATGTCAGCACGGCTCATATGTTGGAATATAGTATAGTATACAGTACAATTTATCCACTATGAGCTTTTTGTCGCGAACAAAGCATATGGTGGCTATTATGCAGGCGGTCAAATTTATAATGGTCGGTGTTATCAATACCGGCATTGATGTAGTGGTGTATTTTGTGCTGACACGCTACACGTCTTTTTTTCATGATCAGATTTTGATTACCCGTGTACTGTCATTCTTGTCCGGTTCAGTCTGCAGCTTCATTCTCAATCGCGCGTGGACATTCCAAAAGCGCGATGCAGTCAAAGGTGGGGAAGTACTGAAATTCTATCTGACCGTCGGCATGAGCCTGTTGATCGGCTTGGCGGCGATGCAACTTTTTGTCGCAGTCTTACATCTCTATGATTTGATCGCCCTGGCTCTGTCCATCATCTTCACCTTCGTCTGGAATTTCACTGTTTCCAAGTTTTGGGTCTTCAAGAAGAAAAGTGAAAATCATTCCGAGTGTTAAGTACTCGGTATTCTGTGCTAAAATGGAGATATGAAATTGATCACCTTAAATACCTGGGCCGGCAGAATAAAAGAGCCGTTTGAGGCCTTTTTAAAAGAACATTCTAGCGAAACGGACATTTTTTGTTTTCAGGAAATTTTCAATAATTACGACGGTGCCACCGGAGAATACATAAAAGAGGACGGAGGCAATGGCAACATTTTGCAGGAAATCAGCGAAATTCTATTTGACTTCGATCGCTACTTTTGTCCGATTGCCGAAGAAGTCTTCGGTATCGCCATCTTTTTGAAAAAAGGTATCGAGTTGGTAGCTAGCGGCGAAGTGACCTTGTATCAAAACCCCGATTATGATCCGTCGGACCACAACAGTGACCATGATCGCAAGATGCAATGGGTGCACATCAAGCATGGCCGCAAAGACGTCATCGTCATGAACACCCACGGCCATTGGGACGCACAAGGCAAGGATGACACGCCGCATCGTCTGGCACAATCCCAGATCATTAATGAGTTCATGGAACAGAGCGGCATGACACCGAAAATATTGGTAGGGGACTTCAATCTTAATCCTGGCACGCAAAGCATCGAACTACTAAAGAAATACTTGAGCAGTGCCGTCATGCGGCACGACGACTATATTTTCGTCTCGCCGGAAATCCTTGTTGAGCAATGCGAAGTCATGCCCGATACCGTCTCCGATCACGCGCCACTCTTTTTACAATTCGACGTATTCTGAATTCATGATCGTGTTGCGCAGTATGTTCCATGTCTATATATTGAAATGCAATGACCAAACCTTCTATGTCGGCAGTACCAGCGACATGGCGCGTCGGCTGCATCAGCACAACACTTCGAAATCCGGCGCCCACTACACCAAGATCCGCCGCCCGGTCACCCTGGCCTACTCCGAAGCCTGCGATACCTACGCCACCGCCCGCCAACGCGAAGGTCAACTCAAACGCCTAACCCGCCAGCAAAAAATAACATTGATGAAAACAGCAAAATAAAACCCCCTAAGGTTAAATCTTCGGAGGTTAAACCTTAGATTGGGTTATGAGCGTTTATTGCGCCAATGCTTTTTGCAGTTGTCGGATCTCATCCACGGTGGCGGGAACTTCCACGTCAAATTTTTTTCCTTTTCGCGAAGGGGCAGGGTATTGGATAACGGTTCTTCCGTTCCAAGGATAGTGAATGACGAATGCTCCGTCGCCCAAGGCCAACCGTCGGACGGATGTATTGATTGACGATGAAAAGAAATATTTTTTTGACCAGATCACCGCTTGCGCTACGATACCCGCCGCCAGGCAGAAATGGAATGCCGGATGCCGCAGGATTTTTTTCAATGCTTTTTTCATAGCGTGTATTTATTAATTGTCAGATATTGCTTTAAAATGACAAATGATCATCTTATGTACAGTAATAAAGAAAACCTTATTTATTTTTTATGAAAAATTGAAGCGCCATAAGTATAATAACCAACATGATTAAAATAGCTTTTATTGATGTTCAAAATACCGAAACTACAGCCTTGAAATGGTTAAGATTTTCAATTGATTGGCAAAAACTCACTATATTTTTAAAACATGAGTGGGGCTGCGAGCGCGTCTATTACTACTTGGGTATTCAGGAAGGAGACACGAGACGATCAGAGGAATTTAACGCGTTAACGGCCATCGGAGCGATTGTTCGTCCAAAATTTTATTTTGTACACAAGATCAGTGACAAAGTGGTCAGTACTGTTTGTCCACTTTGTACCGAGAAAATAGTAATAAAGGTAGGAATGGGGTACTCGTGGAAATGTAATTGCGACGTGGAACTTACCTCTGATGTTTTAGAAGAAGCAGGAATGGGCACAGAACTACTTTTATTTACAGGAGACGGAGATTTTCAATTTTTAATCGAAAAAGCTCTCAATAAAAAATCAACACTATCTATTGTTTCGACTTCAAAACCCAGAATGGTCGGCGGAAAGAACGAATACAGATTATCGAAAAAATTAAAAAAGATGAATAAGATAAGAATTTTGGAATTAGACAACCTTAAAAAGAAGATAGAAATATAGTATATAAAAAGGCCGCGAAGCGCGACCTTTTCTAGCGATACTTTCATCATATCACAAGTGTATTTTTTCTGTCAAACCCTAGATAACTGCCAAAGATTACCGTATGGGAGTAGTATCGTTTACTTAGGTAATACCAAGCAGGGTCATTCGTCTCTATATATAGTATGAATATATCAAGAAAAATATTCTCGGTGCTTATTATGGCCATAGTATTAGGGCTTTTTCAACCAGTGCATGCTCAAATGTCTTTACGCTGTGCCAATCTGACTCACAATCTATCCTATGGCAAAAGCGATAGTGCCACCAACGGAGAAGTGACTACGCTGCAGATTTTTTTGCATAAAAACGGCTACCTTACGGTCAGTCCTACCGGGTATTTCGCATCCTTCACTCGCCAAGCGGTCAAGGAATTCCAAAGCGCGAGCGGACTCAATAGTATTGACGGCATTGTCGGACCACAAACACGTGCTAGTATTTTTGCAATGGATTGTCGAGACTACACGCCACCGCCAGTAAACGTCCCACTCGTTATCAACGGTATCGCTCCTCCACAAGGGCCTGTCGGTACGGTCGTGACCCTCTACGGCAGCGGCTTCACTGCCAGTAGCGTCGTGCATTTTTCTATCGGCGGATTGGGCGGAAACAATATTTCTGTATTAAGTGATGGCACCCGACTATCCTTCACCGTACCAAGCTACATTGGTCCGTATTGTCGACCAGGGGTGATGTGCATGATGTACGCGTCGCGACTTGTGGTCGGCGGAGTGTATGCGATTTCCGTTTCTGACTTCACCGGCCACAGTACCAGTAACAGCATTTCGTTTACGGTCACCAATTAGAGGTATATACTTATCCTATGACATTTCGCAGCGTAGTTTTTTATACCGTGATATTGGTCCTGGTCGTCGTGGTCGGCTATTCCCTGGTCAACAAGCCGCCAGTGGTCGGTACTCCTGCGGCTCCTTCAGCTCAAGTTGCCGCTCCTTCAACCGATGTTACCGCTACCGCTACTTATTCCTGTGATGCCGGTACCACCATCACCGCCGCGTTCTCCGCCGCCAATGCGGCACTGACGCTTTCCGATGGACGCAAAATGACCTTGCCGCACGTCGTTTCCGCTGATGGTGGACAATACAAAAACGGCGATACCGTGTTCGTAAACAAAGGCGATGAGGCGTACCTGCAAGAGAAGGGCAACAACACTTTTGATAATTGTTTGGCCGGTGTCAACAATACTGTAATGAACGGACGCAAGACCTTCATCAATCAAGGGAATACTTTTACTTTCAGTTATCCGCAAGCGTTTATTCTATCGGGCGGCGGCATCGGCTACACGCAGAGTTGGAAAGCGGACAGCGACAGTACCATGGGATTGCTGATGGCCAAGGTCTTTGTGCCGCAAGCATTCGAACCCAAGACCAATTTTGGCGATGCCACGTTCACTGTCGGTACTTCCAGTGACCCCGAAGCAGTACGAACCTGTCTCGGTACTTCCAAGTCATGGGTATTGATCAATAACACGGTGTTTGCCACCATTACTTCTTCCGATGCTGCTGCGGGCAATCGCTATGACACCACCAGCTATCGTGCTGTTCGTAACAACCAGTGTTACGCCATCGAATATACAGTCCATTATCTGGCCTTGGCAAACTACCCCAGCGGTTCGGTAACGGCATTTGACGAGCCGAAAATCCGCGCCGCATTGGAAACCATCGTGCAGAGCTTCCGCTTCCTGCCATAAAACGATATAATTATTCATATGAATTCCATACCCCACGCTGACCTATTCTTCCTTGTTGCCACTATCGGCTTCATCGTCATCTTTGCGTTATTTGCCATCGCATTGCTCTATCTCATTTCATTATTCAAAAGCATATTGACTATCAGTAAGATCATCGAAAAAGATATTGAAAGCATTGGCGATACCACCAAGGAGTTCATCATGCAATTGTGGGACAATCCGATATTCTCATTCCTGTTCGGCAGCAAGAAGAAAAAAAGAAAATCGCTTGAATAAGCCAGTGAACGGGTGGTATACTTAATAGGTTATCAGTAATACAGTAAATGAATTTATGGCAAAACAAACAAACAAGAATGAAGGAACATCAGCAGGAACAGTAGCGGCCGTTGGCGCCGGAGTGATCGCGCTCGCAGCAGCATCGTACTTCTTCTTTGGTCCCGAAGGTAAAAAGAATCGTCACAACCTCAAAGGGTGGATGGTGAAAATGAAAGGCGAAGTCATCGAAAAAATGGAAGACGCGAAGGATATGAGCGAAGCTGCATACGAAAAAATCGTTGACGCTATCGCTGCCAAGTATGCGAAAGCTGGCAAGGTCAGTGAAGCGGAGATCCGCCTTTTCGCCGGTCTTTTGAAACAGCAATGGAAGGGTATCGTGAAATCCCATCACAAAGTCGCTGCAGTGTCCGCCACTGCTAAAGCTATGGCGCATCAAGAAAAAAAGACAGCAAAGACAGTGGTCAAGACCGCTAAAAAAGAAGTCAAAAAGGTAGTAGCAAAAAGTGCTCCGAAAAAAGCTCCGGCAAAGAAAAAGTCTCAGTAATATATCAAACGACAAAATCTCCCAACGACGTTGGGAGATTTTTTGGTGTATAGTTTCATAACGTTCTATTCGATATTGCACATGGTAGTATGTCTCTATGAATGGGAAGCAAAAAGCGGCTTTTATACAGAAGGTGAAAACGTATTATACGGAGCAGGGGCGACATGATTTGCCGTGGCGCCACACCACTGATCCGTATAAGATCGCCGTATCGGAAGTGATGCTGCAGCAGACGCAAGTTGCCCGTGTGATAGAGAAGTATAAGGAATTCTTGAAGGCGTTCCCGACGGCGCATTCGCTTGCGAATGCGCCGTTGCAGCAGGTGCTCTTGCAGTGGAGCGGGCTAGGCTACAATCGTCGCGCCCGGTTTTTGCAGCAGATGGCGCAAGTCGTTATTAATAATCAATCGCCTTCGCTGAAGCTACGGCGCACCAAAGCAGGGAAATTTCCCAAGACATTTGACGAGCTGTTGGAACTGCCCGGCATTGGAACCTATACAGCCGGAGCCATCTGCGCCTTCGCGTATAACCAGCCGGTGGTGATGATTGAAACCAATGTCCGCACCGTTTACTTGCATCACTTTCGCAAGGCCCTGAGCAAAACGAAGGATAATGATAAGGTCAGCGATAAAGAATTATTACCGCTCATAGAAGCGACGCTTGATCAAAAAAATCCCCGCCAATGGTATTGGGCATTGATGGACTACGGATCGTTTTTAAAAAGCCAAGGCATACGCATTCATCGTAACAGTGTCCACTATAAGAAACAATCTGCTTTTAAAGGCTCCGTGCGCGAAGTCCGCGGCGCCATCATGAAAATCCTGACCGTTCGTCCCGCTACCGCTTTGCAACTGCAAAAGATTACAGGGTTTGAAACGGCTCGTATTGAAGCGGCAACCCAAGCTCTGCTGAAAGAGGGAATAGTAACCAGACAGGGAAAGCAGCTAAAAATAGGATAATTGACTTATCCTATTGTCTTGGTATTATATGAGTATAAGCAAGTAAGACCCCCGTAGGAGGATCGCAGGCATGTGATCCATTCGTTCCGCGGGGGCTTTGTGATTTTAGATAAGCTGTATGTGATCCTTGAGCTTATGAAAATAAGCCCCATTACCTTTTTCTAACCATGAATAAACACTCCACGAATAAAAGTCCGCGATCTGTAATGATTTGTCTTTTGCGGGATCTGAAAAAGTTGCCTTGATATGGTGAGTCGTATAGATATTGAGGATGTTTTCACTATAGGATTTTCTACTGTCCCGTTTTGCCACAATAATAATTTCTACACCTTGCCCCTCAAAATGATGTGCTAGTTGTTCGGTTGCGTAGAGATACAAATCAGGTTTTTTGATTTTTTCTTTTTCTACCACGCACGCAATACAGGCTATCTTTTCAATCGCTATAAGTTTCTTGACTAGTTTATTTTTGAGTTCGTCGCTTTCGGCATACGCATGCAATATATTACCTTTCTTCTTGCGGTATTTTTTCCTATGAATGTTGCGCGCCAGTCTTCTTAAGCTGTCGAGGTTGTCAGTTATAACGGCACATAAGACAAAATAGCTACTCGATTTTTTCGAGTAGCCAGTATCACCGCTTTCGTCAATGCAAACCTGTAATTTCATAGAAACAGTCCTAATAGTTTTATCCTCTATGGGGAATTAAATAATAAATAAAAAAGCCCCCGATACAAACAAAACTGTATAAGGGTCTTTTTCGTGGTGAATCTTGTACCTGACAAGTCTTACGACCACAAGCACATTTCTATACTAACATAAGCTTAAAAATCCTGTCAAATTCAGCGGATATCTACCAACCGTAGCATATACAACGTGCCGAGAAAGAGCAGTAGGCCGAGGCAGAGGAATAGGGTGTGATAGGAAGCGATGCTGATGATATACCAACCGGTCAGCGGGGCGATGATGTAGGCCAATGGATACATCATGCGATAGATGCTGACGATACCCTCGTCCTGGTCGGTGATCTGCTTGAAGAAATAGGTTTCCGATAAGACTTCGATCATGCAGATGCCGACACGAGTACAAAAGAGCACTATTGCATACGCGATGGCGGAATGAGTGCCGCGTTCCAGTAATGAAAAGGCAATCGTGCTGACTGTGGCGATTGAGCCGCCGAGCAAGAACAGTTTTTTCTCGCCGATATGGTCTGCCAGTTTGCCGATACTGTATTGCAGTATGACGAAGGCTGTCAGCATGACCGAGAAGATGGTGCCAATGGTGCCCCAACTGAAATGCAAGACGGTGGATAGATAGAGCGGCGCGAATAAGGTCATCCAGACATAAAAGAATTGCAGCAGGAAATTGATGGAAATGATCCGACGCAATGAAAGAGACTGGCGGACAAGGGTCCAGGCCGCCGGAATAGTGGAAGAAATGTACGGTCGATCAATGAAATCTCTTTGGCTGTAGAGAATGATGCCGGTCCCGATAGACAGCAGCGATCCGGCCAAGAGATAGACACTACTGAATCCTTGCCGTTCGATAATGACTCCGATGACCATCGGCATCATGGCAACGGCGATATTGTTAAACGTCAGGTACGCTCCGCGGGTATGGCCGGTGTTGGCTTGGAGTGAATAATGAGCAACAAACAGATCATTGCAGTACCAGACCGTGCCGGTCAGGGCGATATAAATCATGAATACTGCCACGAACGCCGCAGCAGAAGCTGCTGTCGCCAAATACAGCAATGCACATGCTAAAAGTGCGAAAATGGTCGCCGCTGTTTTTACCAACCCCGCTCGTCGAACTATGGTTGGCAGGACGAATAAGAGTACGATCGAGCCGGCCGCTCCCAATACGTACAGTACGCTTACTATGGTTGGCGTGACAATATGGCTCAGGACGGTGGTATTGATGTACATCACCGCTGACAAATGAGCGAAAAAGAGAAATGAAACCAGGAATACCGGTCGCAAAGGATGACGACGTTTCATTCCGTCAGTATATTACGAAGTCAGGATTACCGGAAGTACTAACGGACGCTTGGCAGTTTGCTGAAAGAGATATTTCGATAGGATGTCGGCCACCGTATTCTTGATCTGATCCATGTCGGGTTGTGACTGGCCGCGTGTTTCTTGCTCGATGGTGCGCTTGATCAACGCGCGCGCGTGGCGTACGAGCTCTTGCGATTCTTTCAAATAGACGAAGCCGCGAGAGATAATATCGGGAGACTTCTTGAGCAAGCCGGTCTTGCTATCAAGCAAGGCCACGACCACGAACATGCCGTCTTCGGCCAACATCTGTCGGTCGCGGATGACCACGTTTTGCTCGTCGCCGACTGAGAAGCCGTCCACCATCATCGGAGATGCTGGTGCTTTTTCTTTGCGCACGCTGATCTTGGTGGCATCGGCTGAGATCTCAATGATAGAACCGTTGTCCGGCACGATGATGTTTGATTCCGGCACGCCCAGTTCCATGGCCAGGTCTTTGTGCTGCTGCAGGCGATAATGGTTGCCGTGAATGGGAATAAAGAATTTTTCTCGAATCTTGCGATGCAACCATCGGATGTCTTCCTTGTTACCATGTCCGGTGGCATGAACATATTCTTCACCTGGGGTACGGTAGGTGATGACGCGCGTGCCTTGTCGAGACAGGCCGTCTTTCATTTTTTCCACCTGGCGCTCGTTGCCGGGAACGATGGAAGAAGACAGAATGACCGTGTCGCCTTTTTGCAGCGCGAATTTCTTGTCGGTTTTATTGGCCGCACGCATCAGTCCTGAGAATTCCTCGCCTTGTCCTCCTGTTGAGAGCACGATGACCTGGTGAGGAGGATATTTATCGATGTTGTCCATTGATTGGATAGTGTCTTTTTTCGGTTTCAACAATCCCGCTTCCATGGCGATATCGATGTTATTTTTCATTGAACGCCCGTTAACGAAGACATGCTTGCCCAGTATTTCCGCGATCTCGATGATCTTGATCAGGCGGGTAATGGTGGATGAAAAGGCCGCGATGATGATGCGGTGACCGCTTTCACGCCGTAGGATATTCTCAAGTCCGATATGGACTTTTGATTCGGACAATGAGAACCCTTCGTTCTCGATGTTGGTCGAGTCGGTGAAGAGCAACAATGTTTTCATATTGTCGAAGATTTTGTAGGCCTCTTCTTCGCTTTCAGCCACCAGGCCGTCAACTTGGTCGAGCTTGTAGTCGCCCGGGTTCACGATGTTGCCATGCGGAGTCTCGATAATGACTCCCATGGAATCGGGGATAGTGTGGGTCACACCCCAGAATTTCACGCGCTGTGAGCCGATCGTGATAGTCTCGTCATTTTCGACGGTAACGATATTCATTTCCGGCAGGTGAGGGAATTCGCTGTGGCGCTTTTTTAACATCAAGACGGTAAGGTTGCGGGAATATACCGGCGGGTTGCCGATACGGGAAAGCACCAACGGCACGCCGCCGATGTGGTCCAAGTGACCGTGCGTGATGATTAACGCGCGCACTTTATCCTTGCGTTCCTCGAGGTAGCGAGTGTTAGGAATGACGTAGTCAATACCAGGCGTGGTTTCATTTGAGAAGGACATGCCAGCATCGATGACGATGATGTCGTCGCCGATCTCGATAGCAGTCATGTTCTTGCCGATCTCTTCGACACCGCCCAGAGGGATGATGCGAATAACCCCCGGATCAGGAGCGGGAATATGCGCGGTCTTGCGCTCTTCGGGATGTTCAGACGTATCACCGTTGCGCATTTCTGGTTTCGGCCATGCCGGACGACGCTGACGATCATGTGGGCGACGATTGCCGAATGAGCGTTTCGGCTTTGCTGGCCCTGATGCTCCTGCGCGCGCTGAAGCATTCGAGCCGGTCGAAGAATAGGTGCTGGCAGTCGTGTTGCGTGGCGCCGGTCGGGTAAAGAGTTCTTTGTTTTGTTGTGGTTGTTTTGTTGGTTCCATATATTTTTTATATTTTTAATTTTTTTAGTGAACGTGCCATTTCCAGAGCTTGTCAGTATCGGTATACCAGTCGGTGACATGGGCATACTCCGCGGCGGGAGAATCTAACGTGGCGGGAATAACGGTATGAGTGGCGGTATTGAATGCGTACGGCTGACATTCTGTATATAAAGGCAGTGCCACAACGTAGTGTGAAGGAATGACGATAGTATTGCTTCGTGCCAAGAAAATTGAGAATGTTCCGGCGCTGACATTGCTTTGAAACGCTCCCGGATCATATGCCTTGACTGACACGGTGATACCGTTCTGTTGCAGTTGTTGAGCCAGCGTTTGCGCGGTCAGCAGCAATGAAGGATCATTTTCGACCGCCAGAGAGAAGGCGGGGACTGTTTTGGTGGAAGTATTCACCGGTGCTCCTTGCGGAGTGCCATAACCATTTAGTATGGTAGCAATTATGGCGTTTTTGTCAATAAGTTGGTTGAGTCTGCCGATGACGCCAGGGTTCGATAAAAACGTGTCGGTGGTGGAGCGATAGATACTGACTGTCTTGTTGGTGGTCATAGCTTGGACCGCAATGCCGGGCAACACGTCTTTACTAGTATCAGCATCAAGCGAGTATGAAAAATCAATATCGTTATTATTGATAGCATTCACCAAATCGGTCTGGTTGGCATAGCTGTTCAATGTCAGCGTCCGCAATAACGCTGTTCCTCCGATGGCGTATGTATTGCGCCGTAGCACGACCGTTGCCGGTATGCCGCCTTGGTACAACACTTTTGATACCGTAAACGGACCGGAACCGACGGGGGCAAGGTTGGCCTTGGCGGTAGTAAATGATTCATCGGGGATGTTTTGCCAGATATGTTTCGGCAAGATCGCAACATTCAAATGAGCCAGAAAGGTGGTATCGGCGGCCGGTAGGGTAAAGATGACGGTCTGGGGATCGGGGTTTTCAACGGTGATGGATTGCCAATAGGCACTCTCTCGGCTGATAGTGGCATCCTGCATTTTTTGAACAGTGAACACGATATCGTCACTGGTCAGTGGTTTGCCGTCATCAAAACGGAGCTTTGGCAGTAAGGTGACAGTATATATTTTACCATCCGGCGAAACAGTGTAATTATTCATGACGGTGGTCAAATTGCCGTACACCAATGCCACCAATCGTTGATCGGTCGGCGTGACGGCCAAGAGCGGATTGATGGAATGCGCCGCACCGATGACTCCTTCGGTCAGGTTGCCGCCGCGGGCCGGTACGGTTACCAGAAAATGATTATTGATAACGACGATCAATACAAACAACGTGGTACCGATACTAAAAAACAACGCGTACACCAACACACTGAGATTGGTCAAAGGACCGCGCAGCAGCGTGGTGAAAGTATTGCGAGAAGGGATTTTTTTTGTGGTAAGAAAGGAAAGAAAAGATGCCATATCATTGGCCTCACCTGTATAAGAGCGGGATAGCGATTATGCTATCGCCACGACCCAAATAGACAATACGGCGAATATCACGGCGACAATAATGGTCAAAACAAACAAAAGTCGCTCGACACCTCGTCGAGTTTGAAAGAATGACATACTGTCACCGAAATTGCTGCCGGTATCTCCGCTGGTGCGCTGAAGAAGGACGAGGGCAATAAGGACTATTGCGGTGACTAATTGAAGACTGTGTAGCGTTGCTGCCATAGGTGAAACGTGTTCACTATAGCAGAAAAGCCCTTTTTAAGCAATTTCCCCACAATTGACTATAAGGAACGTTTTTTTTCATTGTATTGGGCCGGAAAGCAAATCAAGAAGCTTCTTGGCTTGGTCGGTTGGATCGAGGGCGGGCGTGCCGTCTTTGGAAAGCAGGACGGAAGTGAAGCCGGTAGTCTTGGGAATTATTTGCGTTGAAGCAGTGGAAGGATCATCGGCGAAGTTAGCGGTGAAGATACCACCCAGCCCGAGAGTACCGGTTGCGCTCAAGCCACCCTTGCCGCCGACGAAATTGCCCAGCGAGTATGCGATCGGCTTGCCGTGATACCACTGCACTTTGCGCAAGACATGTGGTCCGTCACCGAGTATCAGGTCGGCACCAGCATTGATGGCCGTATATGCTACTGCCAAGACATTGCCGCGATCCTCCGTTCCCACATATTCGTTGACCCCCGGTACCGTGGTCTGCGTGCTGCCTTCGGCGCCGCCATGAAATATCACGATGACGATGTCGTTATTTTTCTTCAATGATTGAACAGTTCGCACGATGTACGCATAGTCAGTGATCGGCGCGCTCGGCATGTCATTGGAAAGTCCCATGATGCCGACCCTCACTCCTTTGACGGTGATACTGGTCGTCGTTTTGTCAGGCGCGATGTATGCCAGGCCGACGCGATCAAGCTCGGCTTCGGTGTCTTTCAATCCGGCAGTACCATAGTCCAATGCATGGTTGTTGATCAAGCTGACGAAATCAAACCCGGATGCTTTCAAAGTGTCGGCAAATGACGAGTCTCCTTGGAATGCATAACAGCTTAGGTCATCCGTTCCGGCACATTTGGAAATGCGGCCGGCATGCGCGAAGGTGCCTTCCAGGTTGCCCATCATCAGATCGGGTTGTTCCAACGTGTCAGTCACGCCGTTCAATACTGTCAGGTTGTACCCGATATCGTTTGAAGGCACCATGTCGCCGGACCAGCCGACGCTCAGCGTCTTGATCGGCGGAGTGGTCGGCGCTTTGACAGTCACTACCTTGCCGCTGCTACTGATCAATGAAAAATGCCATACCGCCACTAGCGTTACCAGGCACATCATTGCTACTGAGATTTTTTTCATCATACTAATGCGTAATCGATCAACCGTTTGTTGAGATCGGCGGCCGTGACTTTGATACGGACCGCATCCCCGATACGAAACTCCTTTTTAGTACTTTTTCCCACAATGGTCAAGGTTTTCTCGTTGTATTCAAAATAGTCGTGTCCCAGATCGCGCATGCGCACCATGCCTTCGCAGCGCGTTTCCTTTTCCTCGACAAAGATACCGTTCTTGGACACACCCGTGACCACGCCGGCAAATGTCTGCCCGACGCGCATGCTCATGTATTCGACTTGCTTGTATTTGATGCTTGCGCGCTCGGCATCAGCCGCTTCTTTCTCGCGCTGTGAAGCATGCTTGGCGATGTCATCATAGTAATGCCACAGCTCTTTGGCAATGGTTTTGTGTTGCAAGTATTCATACAGTAATCGATGCACGACTAGGTCGGGATAGCGACGGATCGGCGAAGTGAAGTGCGTGTAGTACTTGAACGCCAAGCCGTAGTGGCCGATATTCTTGGTCGAGTAAATGGCTTTGGCCATGGAACGCACGATGGCGGTCTGTACGGTCTCGCTTTCCGGCTTGCCTTCCAATGACAACACCAAGTCATTCAATTCTTTCGAAGGAATGACGCCTTTGTCATTGACGGTGACGTGGTAGCCGATGCGTTTCAAAAAAAGTTGTAAGTTCTCGACGCGCTCCGGGTCAGGACTGTCATGCACACGGAAGACAAAAACCTCGTCGGCATGCTGGTCACCGGTGGCAATGTGTTCGGCCACCTTGCGATTGGCCAGCAGCATCAATTCCTCGATCATATGGTGCGTGGCGCCGCGGGTTTTCTTGTAGACGCCGATAGGAAAGCCGTGGTCATCGAGCTTGAATTTGATCTCGTCCGTCTCCAATGAGATAGCGCCTTCTTCGAAACGCTGCTTTTCCAGATGTTGCGCGATAGCCAGTGCTGCTTCCAATTCTTTCAAATACGGTCCCATTTTGGTATTCAGCACTTTTTGCGCGCTTTCATAACTGAAGCGCTGATGAGAATAGATGACGGTCTTACCGAACCATTGATTGATGATCTGCATGCTAGGGGTGAAAGTAAAGACGGCGGAAAAGGTCAGACGGTCAACATTGGGATTGAGACTGCACAAGTCGTTGGATAATACTTCAGGCAACATGGGAATGGTACGGTCGACTAGATAGACGGACGTGGCGCGATCGGTCGCTTCTTTGTCGATGGCGGTGCCGGGGGTGACATAGTGCGACACATCGGCGATGTGAATGCCGATCTCTATATGGCCGTTCTCCAAAAAATGAACGGAAATGGCGTCATCGAAATCCTTGGCGTCTTCAGGGTCGATTGTGAACGTCACAATCGGGCGGAAGTCGCGACGATGAGCTTTTTCTTCTTCGGTAATGCCATGCGCGCTGATGGCTTCGGCTTCCTTGATGACGGCGTCGGGATAGTTATTATCAAAGCCTTTTTCCAATGCCAATGACAGCATCTCGGCATTGTTTTCCAATGGCTTGCCCAGTACGCGCGCGACTTCGCCGATCGGCGCTTGCATCGGGTCGTTCCATTCGTGGATGCGGCAGAAGACCTTGTCACCTTGCACGGCGCCGTTGAGCTTGTCTTGAGGAATAAGGATAGTGGTGTACATGCGTCCGTCATTGGTCATGATGCAATGGCTGCCGCCCTCGAAACTGAGCGTGCCGCTATAGCCGACTTTGGCGCGGCGGGTGATATCGATGACTTTGCCTTCGGGATTGTCCTCTCGAGACGTCGGGGACACCATTGCTGTCACCTCGACTTTGACCGTGTCGCCATGAAAAGACTTGTTCAACGCCTCGCGGGGAACTTCGATAGTGATGCCGAGGTCACGCACTTTCACAAAGCCGGTGCCTTTGGTGGAAATATTGATTTGTCCTTCATACACTGCGCCGACGGCCAATGCGGGGGAAATTTGTTCCATATATAAGGAATACTGTAGCACGAGTTCGACAAAGGGCGAAGCAGTTCATTGACAATAAGTCATTTTTTAGTATAATTTGAAAAAATAAAAAAAAGATGAATACGAACCAGTTACAACCTTTTCACACACTCGTTCGGGCGGGAGAAAGAATGTTTATAGGAATCGCTTATCTGGAGAGGAAGCCGCAGTATAATGACTATTTTGTCATAGCGGGCACCACTTTAATTTGCAAAAATAAAAATAAGACCATTCCTTTAATTGCTGAGGTAGATATACATCGGCATGCTCCATTGGATACCGTTTGTACCCGACTAATCACTACCGAAAAATTTAAGGAACTATCGGAGGAAAAACGAGAAAAGTACCACCAACAGTATTTTGCAACAGTTCCTGTTCTTGATTTGTGCGAAGTATGAGAATGAAAACGTCAATAAACAATAATTGTTTATTGACGTTTTTTATTTTCTCTGCTACGATAACGCCTACATGTTAAAGATCAGATTACAGCGCATCGGGCGCAAAAATGAACCAGCCTTTCGTCTCGTAGTGACGGATTCTAAAAACGGGCCGCAAAGTGGCAAATTCTTGGAAATTCTCGGTTCCCACACCGTTAAAAGCGATGCTGTTTCCTTCAAAAAAGACCGTATCTTGCACTGGATTGCCAATGGCGCCCAGGTTTCAGATACCGCTCACAATATGCTTGTCAAAGATGGCATTATTGAAGGCCGTAAGAAAAACGTGCTTTCCAAGAAAACTCCTACCGTAAAGCGCAAAGACGCTAAGAAGAAGTAAAAGTCCCCTACGGGGACTTTTATAATTAAACAGGGCCTCGTTTTGATATTTACTCATTTTTATTTATACTGTATATACGTGCCGCTCGGTACATTACCAGTAATCTCTATACACCTTATGTCTGATAAAGAATTTCTTGAAATGCTCATAAAAGCCCTTGTTGATAATCCAAATGATGTCGTGATCGATCGCACTGTCGACGAAATGGGAGTACTCCTGACCTTGTCTATAAACCAAGCCGATATGGGCAAGATCATCGGCCGTTCCGGCAATACCGCCAAAGCTATTCGTACCTTATTGCGTGTCGTCGGCATGAAAAACAACGCCCGCGTAAACCTCAAAATCAATGAGCCTGCCGGCTCCGAACGCCAACCCGACGTCGCCAATCTTGATGATGCGATGGCCGATCTCAAAGACCTCTAACATAAATATGCTAAAAAAGAAATAGGCAAGTACTTGACAAAAAATGATATATAGTATATTGTATACATAAGTTGTTCAGTATGATGGTTTTGATAGAGAGCTGAAAACCTTCTCAAACAATTGCTGCGATAAGTTCCTTTATGCAACTTATTGAGAGACCTCTCTTCCTCCCCGCTTTATTCAGGTTATAAAGTGGGGAGATTTTATTTTGACTTTATTTCCATACCTTATATATTAATGCTATGAAATTTCATTTCCTGACCATATTTCCTGAGATGATAGAAGGTTATCTCGGAGAAGCGATGCTTAAAAGAGCCAGTGAGAAAAAACTGGTTTCTTTTGATGTCAGGAATATTCGCGATTATACGTTGGATAAGCATAAGAAAGTCGACGAACGCCCTTATGGCGGTGGCCCCGGCATGGTCATGACGCCCGAACCCATCCTCCGCGCCTACTCCAAACTGAAATTTGGGAGCTTAGCTCCCAAATCGAAAGTAAAGGTGGTGATGTTGTCGCCGCAAGGGAAGCTTTTTACTAATGCCATGGCGGCTAAAATGGCCAAGCAGTATTCGGATATTGTCTTTATTTGCGGAAGATATGAAGGAGTGGATGATCGGGTCAGGAAGATATTGAAGGCGGACGAAATCTCCGTAGGAGATTTCGTCCTGACCGGCGGGGAATTGCCGGCGCTTATCATGACTGATGCGATCTGCCGCCAAATCCCCGGTGTCCTCGGTGATCACGCTTCCGTCGAAGAAAACCGCACTGCCAGCCCTCGGGTCTTTACTCGCCCTGAGATCTTGCAATGGCCGCGTTCTACCAAGACTGTAAAAGGTAAGAACCATAAGGTTCCACCGGTCCTGATCTCCGGCGACCACAAAAAAATTGAAGCATGGCGCAAGAGCCAGAAAAAATAGAACCATGGAACATGGTTCTATTTTTTCTGGTGACGTGCTGGGAGCCGTTCAAATCGGCGAGCAGTGCAAGAGCCAAAAGAAGTGTTAGGTACCGAGTACCTAACACGTTGACAAAGGGTTATTTTTTGCTTATACTGTTCTTCTTACAGTTGGAGGAAGGGTTACGAGAGAAAAACCTGTAAATTAGTAGCGATTTTATAGATTAACGCCATCGGGAGAGCCCGAATGGCATTTTTTGCCTTGACCGCCATAGTCGCGTCTGACGCGACGAAGGAGGTATATATATTATGAGTAAACCAAAAACTTACGGTGTAGAAGTACGCCCAAAAAAGTACTTTGCGAAATATAAGAAACCCTTAGTGGGATTTCCCAACCTGATCCAGCACCAGCTTGACTCGTTCAACTGGTTGATCGAAAAAGGATTGAAAGAAACATTTAAGGAATTTACTCCTATCAACGACTATTCTGGCAAGAAATTCCAATTGGACTTCGTGTCATTTCACCTCGTTGAACCAAAAAATGATGAAAACTATTGCAAAGAAAACAAACTCTCTCTCGAATCCCAAATCAAAGCTCGCGTCAAACTAACCAACAAGCAAACTGGTTCTGAAAAGGAACAGGAAATCTTCATGGCCGATCTCCCGGTTATGACCGCTCACGGCACCTTCATCATCAACGGTGTCGAGCGTTCTATTATCCCGCAGCTCTCTCGTTCCAGCGGCGTATTTTTCACTGAGCTTGAAGTCAAAGGCAAACGTTTTTTCGGCGCGAAGATCATTCCTAATCGTGGTGTCTGGATCGAAATCGAATCTGACCCCGACGGTACCGTGTATGTCCGTATCGATAAGAAGCGTAAGTTTCCTGTCGTTTCATTATTGCGTGCGCTCGGTTTGACCACTGATGAAGATATCAAAAAGCACTTTACTTCCGAAGTCGCTCAAAAAGTTATTCTACACTCTCTGGAAAAAGATATTGCTAAAACCCCAAGTGAGGCATTTGTCGAAATCTACCGCAAACTTCGCGATGGTGATCTCGCTACCGCCGACAACGCGCGTGACTTCGTCAAAAATCTCTTCTCCGAAGAACGCTACGATCTTTCCGCGGTCGGCCGTTTCCGCTTCAACAAGCGTTTTAATCTCGATATGGGTGACAAGGAAATGGAACGCAAGACGCTTTCTGCTGACGATTTGGCACTGATCGTCAATAACATCATCGAACTCAACACCACACCCGGCTCTCGTCCCGACGATATTGATAACCTCAGTTCACGTCGCGTGCGTTTCGTCGGCGAAATGCTGCAACAAAAAGTATTCGTCGGTCTGACCCAGATCAAACGTAACGTGCAAGACCGTATGTCGACTATCGACGCGACCAATGCATTGCCTATCCAGGTGGTCAACCAACGTCCGTTGCAAGCGCGTATCAAGGAATTTTTTACTACCAACCAGCTCTCTCAGTTCATGCAGCAAGAAAATGTCTTGTCGGAACTTGAAGAACTGCGTACACTCTCCGCTCTGGGGCCGGGCGGTTTGACCCGCGAACGCGCGACGTTGGAAGTCCGCGACGTGCACCCGTCTCACTATGGTCGTGTCTGTCCGATCCAAACTCCGGAAGGCCCGAACATCGGATTGATCTTGCGTCTGTCTATCTATGCTCGCGTCAACGCATTCGGTGTCATTGAAACGCCGTATGTCAAAGTTAAGAACGGCAAGATCACCGGCGAAGTCGACTATTTGAATGCCGCTGAAGAAGAAAAATGCACCATCGCTCACGCAAGCAACAAGTACGATGATAAAGGCGTGTTGGCTGACATGGTGGAAGCGCGTATCAATACTAGTCCGGGCATCGTCAAAAAAGAAGACGTGGACTATATCGATGTGGCACCCAACCAGGCGTTCTCTATCGGTACAAGCATGATCCCGTTCGTTGAACACAATGACGCGAACCGCGCATTGATGGGCAGTAACATGCAACGTCAGGCCGTGCCATTGATTCGCCCTGAAGCGCCCTTGGTGGCGACCGGTGTCGAAGGCGATGCTGCGCCATATTCCGGCCGTCTGATCATGGCTGAAGAAGCCGGTGAAGTGACGTATGTCGATGCTGCAAAAATTTCCGTCAAAAATGAAAAAGGAAAAGAAAAGCACTATACTTTGGTGTCATTCCAACGCAATAATAACTTCAACGCATTCCACCAGCGCCCCGTGGTGACTATGGGTCAGCGTGTGGCAAAAGGCGAATTGCTGGCCGATACTTCTACTACTGATAACGGACAAATCGCGCTCGGCCAGAACATGATGGTGGCATTCATGTCATGGAACGGCGCCAACTTCGAAGACGCCATCATTCTGTCAGAACGATTGATCAAAGATTCAAAATTTACTTCTATTTATATCGCTGAATTTACCTCAGTGGTGCGCGATACTAAGCTTGGTCCCGAAGTGACCACTCGTGATATTCCTAACGTCGGTGAAGCCCGTCTTAAAGACCTCGATGAAGACGGTATCATTCGCGTTGGCGCGGAAGTCAAAGAAGGAGATATCCTTGTCGGTAAGATCACTCCCAAGGGTGAGACCGAACTGACCCCGGAAGAACGATTGCTGCGCAGTATCTTTGCCGAGAAAGCGCGCGATGTGAAAGACACGTCATTGAAAATGGATCATGGCAAAAAAGGCCGCATCATTCGCGTCAAAGTATTCTCACGTGACCAAGGTCACACGCTCGAATCAGGCGTGATCAAGAAGATCGTGATTGAAGTGGCGCAACTCCGTAATATTTCCGTCGGTGACAAGTTGGCGGGACGTCACGGTAACAAAGGTGTTATCTCCGTCGTGCTTCCAGAAGAAGACATGCCATACATGGCAGACGGTCGTCCGGTTGATGTGGTGCTGACACCGCTCGGCGTGCCATCACGTATGAACCTCGGACAAATCTTGGAGCTGCACCTCGGTATGGCTGCCAACGAATTGGGTTACCAGGCTATCGTGCCGCCATTCTCTGGCGCCACTGACAGCGAGATCAAGGAAGAATTGGTAAAGGCAGGATTGCCGGCTAACGGTCGCGTGCCGTTGTTTGATGGTCGTACTGGCGATAAATTTGAACAGGATATCGCAGTGGGATACATGTATATCTTGAAACTGCACCACATGGTGGAAGACAAGATCCACATGCGTTCCATCGGGCCGTACTCATTGATCACACAACAACCACTCGGCGGTAAGGCGCAA
>JAYVMR010000025.1:0-11674 GCA_043758875.1 Candidatus Nomurabacteria bacterium
GCAAGCAATACTTGAACGAAAACGACCGCACCAAGGCCCGCCGCCCGAAGCAGTAATCTTGACTGGCGAGGAGTGTAAGAATATACTCTGAGTACAGTACCTTTCATTAGGTTGCCCTGAAAAGGGAGAGTAAGTAGAAAAACCACTAAAGATTGCTTTAGTGGTTTTTCTTATTTTCTGGTAGTATGTCAACTATTATGAACGAAAAGCGCCTAAAGGAATTTTGGAATAAGGAGTATAAGGACCCGGAATTTTTCTCATTGTCGGATGAAGCCAGTAGCGATTTGCAGAAATTCACGCGATGGCTGCAGAAGGAATACGGCAAGGACGTCTTGCGGTCCGACGTGACGGTGCTCGATGCTGGCTGTGGCAACGGTCGCAACCTCTTGTGGCTCAATGAAGAATTTCGCGTGCGCGGCTTCGGTTATGATATTTCGGAAGTGGCCATTCGCCAAGCCACCGAAAATGCCGCCAAGCAAAAATGGGGCAGCAAGCTGACGTTCACGGTGCACTCGATTGCACTGGATATTCCGTTGCCTGACGAGTCAGTCGACATCGTACTCGACATGATGAGCTCGCACTTCCTGAAAGAAAAGGAACGCGCCATTTATTTCAAGGAAGTGGCGCGTGTGCTGAAACCGCAAGGCGTGCTCTTTTTCAAATCCTTCTACATGGAAGGGGACCAGCACGCCAAGGACTTGATCAAGAATGAAAGCGCTGGCGAGCACAATGCCTACATCCATCCGCGCCTGAAAGTCTACGAATATGTCTGGACCGATCAAGCGCTATCGGAAAGCTTCGATGAGCAATTCATCTTGCAGCACAAGGAACCTTCCTACAAGCACAATATTCGCGGCAAGCCGAATAAGCGCCGCAGCATCGTCTGTTATTTTGAGAAGAAATAAAAAAAGCCATCATTGTGTAGACAATGAATAGCTTAAATTATCTTAGAGGTGTTTTGAAAAAAATTTGCGCCATTTCCGGGTAAACTTTTTAAGATTGATGGATTGATTCGTAATGAGGACGTTGCGGTCAGAAAATTCGTTGTCTGTTTGCAGTTCTACACCAGCAATACAAAGCGCGTTGCGGAATTTACGGTTTTTCAGCAGTCCTACCTTTTTAAAGGGATATAGTATCATAATGATCAAGGGTTTATGGTACTATAATCCTCTGGCTGCTAAAGGTCAATAACGCCACCTTAGCTCAGTTGGCAGAGCACCGCTTTCGTAAAGCGGGGGTCCCGAGTTCGATCCTCGGAGGTGGCTCCAAATAAAAAGTAAATCGAACTGCAAAGAAACGGTTTTTTTGCTACAGTAGATACAATATGAACAAGGAAGCGATGCAGCAACGAATCAGCGAGATCGAAACCGCCATGAGTGGCGGGGATTTTTGGCATGACAAGTCGGCGGCACAGGCCATGATCAAGGAATTACAGGAATTGAAAGATGGATTGGCCGGCTTGGGCAAGTATGACAAGGGCAATGCGGTCATCACGATCTATGCCGGTGCCGGCGGCGATGATGCGGAGGATTTTGTTGGTATGCTGTTCACCATGTACATGCGCTATGTCGAGAAACAGGGTTGGCATATCGCTTCAATGGAACAGCATAGCAATGACCATGGCGGCTATCGCAACATCACCTTTAAGGTGGAAGGGAACCCTTCGAAAAGCTCAGGGCGGGGCGGTCCTTACGGCATGCTTCAAAACGAATCCGGTGTGCATCGCCTAGTGCGCATCTCGCCTTTCAATGCCAATGGCAAACGACAGACGTCATTTGCTATGGTGGAAGTCATTCCCGAATTTTCCAAAGCCGATACCGAGGTCATCATTCCCGAAAATGAATTGGATATTTCCTTCGCGCGTTCCGGCGGTCCCGGCGGACAAAACGTCAACAAGCGCGAGACAGCCGTGCGCATCGTGCACATTCCCACCGGACTGTCAGTACACACGACCAGCGAGCGCAGCCAGGAACAGAATAAGGAAAAAGGGTTGGATTTGTTGAAAGGGAAATTGTACAAGCGGCAAGAAGAGCTACGCAAGGCCTCCGAAAGCGGCATGCAAATCTCCAAAACGACTGATAATGAATGGGGCAGCCAAATGCGCTCCTATGTATTGCATCCGTACAAGCAAGTCAAAGATCATCGCACTGGTGTGGAGACCAGCAATACCGAGGCGGTGTTGGAAAAAGGGGAGATAGATGAGTTTCTGGAAGCGGAAGCTGTGCTATAAGGTTTTTTGACAAAGTAGATAAAGTGTGCTATTCTATATTTAGAACGATGTTGTTCTATAAAAATTAGGAGGAACAAACTATGGCAAACCAACGCCGTGGAACAGACCGCACCAGCCTGAAGTTTTCGACAAAACTCGTCATTCTGCTTGGCATCATTATTGAGGCCATTATCACTATTTTATTTCGTTTAACAGACGATCAGCTCCAGCACTGGATCCTGCAAAAGGAGCACGTGCGGAAGCAAGTGCTCATAAAGGTAGGGGAAATATTCCAATTTACCCCACAATCATTCATTGAAGAAAAGGAACAATGGAGAAAGTTTTACCAAAAACATTTTTCACTGGAGCTTAACTTTGTTGATATGGTGATTCCTGAAAAACCGCTCGAAGGTACCTGGCGCTTGATCATCATCGCCCAAGGGCTGACCTTGAACCAAGTATACAAAAGCATGTCCAACGCATTCAAATGCTGGAAGTATGCCGACGACTTGGACAAGGCGATTCCTAAAAATGCTCGTAATACCAAGAACGCTTACGCAATCTGGGTACGCGATGAAGTGGAACCTGATACACAGTATTTGGGCAAATCAACCAATCAGGCTGATCCGAATATGACTATCGGCGTAACATTACTTGAACGCATGATCCATGAAATGATCTACTTTGATGAAACAGGTAAACATCTCGACATTAAAGGAGTAACATTCTGTACCGGCTCTCGCTATTCGGCCGGTAGCGTGCCCTTCGTGGACTGGGGCTCTGGCGGCCAGTGGGTGCGGGTGCTCTGGTGCTGCATGGACTGCTCGCTTTCGGGCTTTGGCCTCCGTTCAGCAATTTCTTAATCTTGTTTCTTTTATCTTTTTCTCTTATGCGCGAAGTTTTTACTTCGCGCATATTTTTGTTTCCTAAGGTTAAACCTCCGGAGGTTTAACCTTAGGAACATTTGTGTCGCTGGTTATATGCTATAATAAAACTTCAATATGATTAAGTTTGCAAATGTATCAAAAGCTTATCCCAACGGCGCAGTGGCATTGGAGGATGTTAACTTAGAGATTGAAAAAGGAGAGTTCGTGACCATTGTCGGGCCGTCCGGTGCTGGCAAAACGACCTTGAACAAATTGATGCTGGCTGAAGAAGAGCCGACTGAAGGTTCGGTCCTGTTTGAAAATGCCGATATCAATACCTTTACCAATGCCGAGACCACCCGTTTGCGCCGTCGCATCGGTACTGTCTTCCAGGAATTCCGCTTATTGCCCAACAAGACCGCTTATGAGAATATCGCCTTTGCCATGGAAGCGGCGGGCAAGAGCGACGAGGAGATCGTGTCCGACGTGCCACACGTGCTGCAGCTGGTCGACTTGCAGGACCGCATGTTCCATTTTCCCAGCCAACTGTCCGGCGGAGAGAAGCAGCGCTTGGCTATCGCGCGCGCCATCATCAATCAACCGGAAGTGCTGATCGCCGACGAGCCGACCGGCAACCTCGACTCGCGCAACACCAATGAAGTCATCGAGATATTAAAGAAGATCAATGATCTCGGCACGACCGTCATCCTGACCACGCATGATCCGCAATTGATCAAAGCGGTCGGGCAACGCATGATCAGCATGGAACGCGGTCGCGTCGTCGGCGATGAGCAAAAAACCAGAAGCAAGGTATAATATATAAATAATAAATAATATGTTTTGGGTCACATTAAAAAGAGTAATAAAAGCAGGATGGATCAATTTCCGCCGCAACAGCGTGGTGTCATACGCCGCCATTTTAGTGACGACTATCACGTTGATCGTGGTGACGGGATTGTTTCTATTCCAAGCTATTTTGAATGCCGGTATCGCCAATATCCAAAACAAAGTCGATATCGCCGTCTATTTCACTGTTAACGCGCCGGAAGATCAGATCTTGGCCTTGGAGTCAGACTTGCAAAAGCTGCCGGAAGTCGCTTCGGTGCAATACATCTCGGCCGATCAGCAAGTCATGGCCTTTCGCGATCGTCACTCCAATGATTATCTGACACTGCAGGCATTGGATGAATTGGGGGACAACCCGTTCGGCGGTTTACTGCAAATCACGGCTAAGGATTCCAGTCAATACGAAGCTATCGCGCAAGTCTTGGAAGGCAATGGTGATATCGCGCAGCGCAATTCTCAGATCATTTCTCGCATCAACTATTCGCAAAACAAGGAAGTCATCAATCGTCTCAACACGCTTATTTTCAACGCGCGTCGCATCGGTTTGATCGCCACCCTGCTTCTGTCGCTGGTCTCGATCATCATCATGCACACCACCATTCGCTTGACGATATATATGGCACGCGAAGAGATCGGTATCATGCGATTGGTCGGTGCCAGCGGCGCCTACGTGCGCGCACCGTTCCTGGTCCAAGGCATGCTCTACGGTGCCTTCGCCTGGCTGGTCACTAACCTCATATTCTTCCCGCTGACCTATTTTGCCAGCGTCAAACTGACCAACTTGCTCGGCATCGATCTCTATAGTTATTACACCAGTCATTTCTTCTCGGTCTCCGGTCTGGTACTTTTGATCGGCCTGCTGCTCGGTACTATCTCCAGCCTCCTGGCCGTCCGCCGCTATTTGAATGTGTAAATAAAATTTATTACGGCACCAGCTTGAATGTGTCGATCACCAGTCGGTAGGCATTCTGAGTTTCGGCCACTTGCTTGGGGGTGTCCTGGTCGAAGGTGGTGGAAATGAGAAAGCCGTTTTTCTCGGTTTGGTTTTTGTAAGTCAATTCAGAAGGAATGCAATTTTTCTGCCAGACATCAATTTGTCCGGGATTGCCTTGCGGATTGCCCTGGGCATCGAAGGTTTGATCACTATTGACAATGCTTTCTTCCGGGCAGCCGTCACCGACCGCCGAGCTGTCATTCCAATCAGCCGGCGCCATGAAGGTAAAGCCGTTGCCGTTCACTACTTTTACCACGATGGGTGCAGTAACGTTTGATGTGGAGGGTGGAGGAGCCTGCATGGCGGGCATCATCACAGGCGATGGAACGGCCGTGCGATGCATCAATGAGGACATATTCATTACCGTAGCGTTGATAGTCGGGCCATACCACCTCTCCGCGCCGTATGCGCCTCCGGCCACGAGAAGAACAATGAGTACGGTCACCATGAAAGCAGAATGATGATACGCCGAGGCTTTTTGCGAGACATCTATCGTGGCATAAGCTTCTTCGATATCAGAGGGTTTCCATTCGCCTGACAATACCAAGCCTTGCTGGATCTGCTCCCGTGTCTTGCCCATCGCCAGATTTTCTTTTATGTACTGCAGCAGCTCGGGAGTGACCATTATTAATAAATTATTCTTTTAAAGTGAATGATGCTTGTCCTTGATCAATACCGGTCAAGGTGATGGTGTATTGAGCAAAAACAACAGGAACATTAAGTTGAGCGGTGATGACTTTACTCTGATTGGTTTGATTGTTGGAAAATGATAACGTCATTGAATTATCTCCTACTGCTAAAACTTTATATGAAAAAGCTCCTACTCCCAACGAGCCCCCGACTCCATCAGTATAAGAATAGCTATATCCATGAGTTGCGACTGCTGAGCCATCTGAGGTGGGAGAGGTATCAAAAGATGTTCCATCGGGTGATGTTATAGTGCAGGCATATCCTGATAAGTCACCGGAATTAAACGTGCCGGCTTTCCATTTTGTAAACAGTGCCACCAAGTCATTGGCGGGAACTGAGCACACTTGTTTCGTTCCATATGTGCTATCACTAAATGAGCAAATAGATGGTCGGGCGGTTTTAGTGAGCACGTATTTTGCGGTGATGGTGTGTTCGTACAGAACGGTAGAAAATTCAACACTGGCCGGTCCGCAGGTCGCGGCTTGGGTGATGAAGCATTGCATGTCAGTACCGCAGTTTTTTGAATTTGTCTTGGCACTGTCACCAGGCGCAGCGGTCGGCGATGCTGTTGACGGAGCAGTGTTCGGCGAAGCAGCCGTAGGTGTTATTGCTACGGGTGCTGCAGGGGAATGGTGAATAAGACGAGTGGTGACGTTATAAATAATCAATCCGGCAATGATAGCGCCGATCACTATAACCACCATAGGCAAAAATCCCCGTTGAAAAGAATGACGTTTTGTATTCATGTAAAAAGTATAGCATTTATAGAAATAAAATAACCCTCTTGCTATATGCAAGAGGGTTTATTAAAAAACACTACAATGAAAACTATTTTGCTGTAGTCGCGACGATAGCAAAGGGGTCTGATTGAATGCCAGGTCCAATATATGCTTCGCCGTGACTGCCAGGCACGTATATCATCGATAATAAATTTACGTGAAAGTTGGAACCGGTCAATCGTAAATTATGGAATAAATCTTTTGAAAGCGCGGAAGTATCAATCGGGATCGTATAGGTGTTTTCTTCCTCTAATACATTCACTTTATACGTTTTGATATTTACCATCTCGCCTTCACGCTTTCCTGCGCCGTTATTACTAACGGATAGGAAAATTAAGGATCCGGACGTCATACCGGTCGCTTTCCATTTTACTACAATGGGTTTACCGGCTTCAAGGATGTCGCCGTTTTTCGGGGATATGATGGTAACGGATGGAATTACAATCTCAGGGGTCTGAGGGGGTTGGGAACACGCCATTGCTACCATAGCAATAAACGCTAACATCAGGATTTTTTTCATTTTTAACGATTTTTGGTTTTAAATTTATTTGATAAGACAATAACACGGATTTTTATTTTCGTCAAACAAATAAAAAAAGCGGTTTAACCGCTTTTTTGTTTGACTGATTAGTCGTTAGCCGGAGATAGTTACATCATTACCTATCGGGCTGTTCAGCATCGTATCGGCACCATTGTATGGTTGGCCTTTTACGGAGCCTGCTAGGTGACCTTTACGGACCCCATTTACTTTTTTCATTTGTCCTCCTTTTAAATTGAATCTGAGTACAGCATAGCACGGCTTTTAGGTACAGAATAGAGGAATTGACAAAAAACGATTAAGGGATAGTATTATCTCAAAATATATATTAAAATAGTTCCTTATGATTACAGAAATTACAGTAAACCCAGACATGCTCATGGAAAAGCATTGCACTGAAGAAGTGCGCGAACAATTAGAAGACAGCGTCACTCCTCACGGATGGACGTTGGAAAAGGCGATTCAATCAGGTATGGATAACCCTGATTCCAATATCGGTGTCTATGCCGGCGACCCGGAGTCCTATGCTCTGCTTGCCCCCTTGTTTGACCCGGTGATTCGGGAGTACCACAACTATCAAATGACAGGTCATAAAAGTGACTTCTCGCTCGACGGTTTGGCGATTGAAAATCTTGACCCCGAAGGCAAGTATGTGGTTTCAACCCGTATCCGCGTTGGCCGTAATTTTGCCAAGTATGCTTTTCCGTCTGCTATTTCCACCGAAGACCGTGCCGCTCTGGAAGCAGAAATTGTTGATGCATTACAGCATCTGCCTGATGATTTGAAAGGAACCTACATTCCGCTCGACGGCATGTCGGACTTAGACCGTCAGCAAATGGTGCAAGATCACTTTTTATTCAAAGAAGGCGATCGTTTCCTTGAAAGTGTCGGCGTTAATCGTGACTGGCCTAAAAACCGCGGCATTTTCTTTTCCGCGGATAAGAAATTCCTTGTGTGGATTTCCGAAGAAGACAGTATGCGTATTATCAGCATGCAACCAGGCGCGGATATTGCCGAAGTGTTTATTCGCTTGAGAACAGCCTTGGATGCGATCAATGATCACATCGCTTTTGCCTTCGACGATACTCGCGGCTATCATACTACCTGCCCGACCAATCTTGGTACGGCCATGAGAGCATCTGTTCACATTAAAATCCCCAAGTTTTCCGCTCGTGAAAACTTCAAGGCGATTTGCAGTACGCTAGGACTTTCAATCCGCGGAGTGCATGGCGAACATTCGGAATCATCTGATGGCATTTATGACATCTCCAACAAGCGGCGCCTGGGTATTACCGAAAGAGAAATTTACCAGCAGTTATATGACGGCGTAAAGAAACTCATTGAGATCGAAAAAAGTTTGTAGTAAAAAAGCCTGTCTTGAAACGACAGGCTTTTCTTATACCAGGATAGTGATGACCTTGAACAATTCAGGCCGAAAATCACGAAAGCGTTCATGATTGGCAATACTAAGGAATTGGCCCCACAGTGTATGGAGCGCCGTCAATGCATTCTTGTTGCTAAACGTCCCTTTTCTGTTGAACCGTTCGCACTCGATAGCAATATTGCCAATATACTGCAATGAATCCTTGTATTCATCTTTCCAGTTCCAAACCCGTGAATGATCCTCGAGTTTCGTCTTCAGTATGTCGCTGATCTTAAAGATATTGATCATCAATACGGCAGAGGACTCGACCAGGGTGTAATTTAATGGCACTGGCATATCGTAAAGCATTTTTTCTGATTCAGTCAGAAACGTGTACATGACCTTCTGGATGTTCAAGAGGCAATGCGCGATTGAGAAAACTTTTTTTTCTTCGGCACTCAGTTTTTTCCATATGGGGTAGTTTTCTTCATTGAAGACATATCGCGTCGCTACATACGCGGCAGCTTCAGCATAACTGGTTATTTCTTTCATAGCTTGATATTTAATGGTACTTTTTCTTACCTTACCGTTCAGGACCTTGGTTGTCAATCGATGCTGATAATTGCTAGCCACAGGCTTTTTTTTGGAAAAAAGCCAAGAAAACACACGCACGGGCAGCACGTGTCCTGGCGCAACATGAGCAACACTATCAGGAACATCCCTAAATAAGGACCCGTCACGCGGGTCCTTATTTTAATTATTGACAGGGATATCCGCATCACCTACAATGGAAGTACTTTTGGGATCCGTCCCTTCGATCCTTGCTTCGGCGAGGTGACGATGTGAAAGCTCGAGCAATGTCTTGAGCTTTTTTATTTCTTAGTTCGTCTGCTCATGACAAATTTCTGCGAAGCGCTGAGTGGCTTGTCGGTGCGGTGCATGCAGCCGGCCCAACAGCAGGGGCGGCGTTTGCCTTCCTTGAGTTGGGAGCGCACGCGGGCCACATGTTCCTGCCGCGTCTCGATTTTCTTGACGGAGATCGTCCAGCAGATCCACTCATTGCGAGCCAACGGCGTCAGATCCTGCCACGCCGCCAACGCCTTAGTGTCATCATTCAACACCTTCTTTAAATCTGCCGGCAGCGCATGCGCCACACCTCCGGAAATCGTCTTGGTCATATGGTAAGTATATAAGAGAAGGGGCGGGAGCGCGAGAGCAGTAGGTGAGAGGTGCTTAACAGCTCTCACCCGGGAATCCTCGAACCTATTTAAAATAAAAAACCTTAAACACTATTTTGCTTAAGGTTAGAAGAGCGTCAATTGCATCTCTTTAATTTTTTTGTTTACCGTCACTTCCTGTCTCTTTCGCTCTGCCATCAAGAACACGCCGATTTCTTCACACAATGCTTCTTGAACATCCTTATCATCATCACTACCAGTAAGTCTTCGCATGTTCTGAAACCAATATCGGGAATGTTTTTCACCGGTGTCTTTGTTCAGGAGGATGATTTTATCCGATAAAAGAGTCCATCGTTGGGACAGGCTCATATCCTCTAAAGAAAGAGCAGTATAAAGGGAATTGTAATAGGTAATAAGTATATGTCCTATTTCATGTCCCAATGACAGCTCATGCTCACCGGCATACCATTGGCTGAGGCCAAGAACGATAGGCCCATGAGGGTTATCCTTTCTTTGCCCAGGAAGCCTGAAAGAAATTATACCTGCGTAAGGCGTATCAAGTAGCGGATGGTAGGTAATTGGCCAATTGGTGAGGATGGCGGTGTAGCCCACCAGGTGATGGGAATAGAAATCAGGGTAGGTTCCTCTTCCGCACCCTTTCATAAATGCTTGTCGGCAGACTGTCGCCGCCATCGCTTGGATCTCGGGGAATTGTTCAAGTACCATATTTCAAGGTTTTCTTTACCATATAATGGATTGTTGACTTTGGCAAGAGGAGGGGGTAGAGTGGGGGAAATTCACTTAAAAATTAAACAACAATGGAAGATGTATTAGAGACCACCCAAACCCAGGAAAAGATAGTTAATTTCCTTGATACAACCCAGCAAGAATAGGACTGGAGATACGAAACCTATCGTACTCTTGAGATAAACGAGAGCAAAACAATCCACTGGATCGCAACCGTTTTTTTATCTGAAGTATCGGAAAAAGAAAATTGGTATCCATTACGATTTTTCCATTACGGGAGGCTCATTAAACATGGGGAACGCCGCCGGGATGTTGATGCGGCCCTTTTGGAAGGAAAAAGAGATTATAGTTTTAATCTTTCAGAATTTAAGCCGGAAATGATGAAGGCAAAAAAGGAAGGATTTTTATTCTATACAATATTTGTAGAAGAATACGTCAACAGTTTTGGTTATCACTCTGTGCATGGGTTATACAGCAATAATCCTGGCGAGGTACCGATGTACGGTATCTCTTCATACACCCCGTGGAACAAGATGCCTGTTGATCAATTTCTTTCACTTTCTCATTTTAAAATAAATGACCAGGTGGTTCAAATTCCTTTATTGGGACACGATGGCTATAATTGGATGAAATAATTTTTTATACCCACCTCGAAAGAGGTGGTTTTTTTATTACTGAGAGGTGCTTAGCAGCGATCACTAAAATTTATAAGAATAAAGGAAATCCTCAAATTTTTCGCCATTTCTCAAGAGCTCGGGTTTATCGCGTTCTCCAATAATGGTAAATCCGCTTTTCTCCAAGACCTTCTGACTGGGCTTATTATATTTATACGCATAGGCCTTAACTTCTCGAACATCGGGAAATTTTAGTTTTATATATTCAATAGTTGCTTGCAAAGCCTCGCTTGCAAATCCTTTGCCCCAATATGCTCTGCCAAGCCAGTAACCAATGTTTTTAATCTCGTTACCGTCTTTCTTGAAACCAATCATTCCTTGAAATTCTTTAGTTTCTTTATCAACTATTGCAAAACTATATTCTTCATTACTGTCCCAAGAATCCTTGGAATGATTAACAAACCACTGCGCATCCTCCGTTGTGTACGGGCTTGGAAACTCCGGACCAACACCGTTTGCTACATCAAAGTCATCCGCGTTTCTTTGTAAATCTTCCAGCGTAACATTCCATGCGGGCATAAACTCCAATCGTTCAGAGGAAAACGTCTCAGTTTTTTCCAATCCATTTTCCATATGTTCCGGTCTATTTTCCATATGTTTTTAATTATATCAGTTTTCCTAAAAGATACGCCTTATGAGTGAGAGCTGCTCAGTAGCTCCCAGTACAAACTATTGACAAGTTAATAATTTGATGATATTTTAATAAAAACGTAAAACTATGACAAATTTAGAATATTTTCAGATCAGGGAAATTATTGAAAAAAGAGCCTTTCGTAAAAATAGAATGCCG
>JAYVMR010000026.1:0-3448 GCA_043758875.1 Candidatus Nomurabacteria bacterium
TCCAGGCCGCCATGACTATGCAGGTCCAGTTCTTGATAGGTTGCTTCCGCCAAATAGAATGTCACCACCTTTCTGATCTTGCCTTTTTCGGGATGAGAAGAGACATAGTCGATGGCGCCGATCTCCGGACCGAGCTCCACGGCGATACCGAGCTTTTCCTCGATCTCGCGCTTGCCGCCTTCTTGATTGGTCTCACCTTCTTCGACGCCGCCTTTCGGCAATGTCCAATAGCCGAAGACATCGTGGACGAGCGCCACATAGTCCACTCCGTCGTGACGCGCATGCACCATTCCTCCGGCTTTGGCTTCGACTACCAATTTTGAAATATCAATCGGCTCTTCCGGCAACTTGTTAGCCACCTTCGGCTTGGTCAGCTGATCCTTGCCCGGCTCGCCGATCTCCTTGTAGACGGCACCCAAGACGCCGTTAACGAACTTGCCGCTATTTTCTCCCCCGAAATTCTTGGCCAATTCAATCGCCTCGTTGATGGCCACTTTCGGCGGCACTTGCTCGCGATCGCCGAACAACAGCTCGGCCAAGCCCATGCGCAAGATATTGCGATCGACGTTTGAGATCTTTTCCAATGGCCATTCCGGCGCCGCCTTCATGATGATATCATCAATGACGGTCTGCTTGCGCTGCACCGTTTCCGCCAGCTCGTACATAAAAGCCGCATCGGTATGCCCCGGTGCGAACTCGGCGATGTCACGGTCGATAATAGCCTTCAGCTCCTCAGGGTTGCCTGAGAAATCCCATTCGAATAATGCTTGAAGAACGATTGATCGTGAAAGGTGCCGATTGGCCATATGTTTATTTTGAAGTTGATTTACGTTGCTTTTTAACCACGGCCTTTACTGGATCTCCAATGACTTGTCTGCCTTTGTATACCCCATCAATGCTTGCGCGGTGACGGATATGCACGGTGCCGGTCTTGTCAGTGGAAAGCGCTGGGCTTTTTAATGCGTGGTGCGAACGACGATTTGCCGTATGCGCGCGCGTATGTCTCATGCGTACTACCATATCCGGACATAGTACCCTATATTGAGAAAAATGTAAAATAAAAAAAGCCACTCATTTTACAGAGTGACTTTATGTACATTTTCATTACCTAATGCCTATGTCGAGGGAATCTTCCTTTTAACATTTCTTTAAGAGTTACTACGGTACTTTTCTTTTTCCTACTTTGAATAAAACGATTATAAGCTTCTTGTTGAGGGTGCGGTTTTGTAGCTACACCAAATAACGTAAGATGCTGATCAAATATCATATCCAGTAAAAATGCTTTTACCCAAACAAATTCTTTTATTTTTGGATTTAATATGGGGTCTGGTATTCTTACCGAACCTTTAAAACCATTAATTAAAGCATAATGTTTTTCATGAAAATTAATATCAAGATCATTATTGGTATTATCCACCCTTTTGGGAAAACCAAGCCATTTTGAATCAGTAAGAACAAGTCCTGTCTCTTTTATTACTCCAAAACGAAGTACATTAAATGGTTTTTCTTCAATAAGAGCCGTGGTATGATCTTCTCCATCAATAGTGACCTCATCTTTCGGTAACCCAGACAAGGTAGTATCGTAAGCACCGAGTAAGACACATTGCGTCACTGCATTATAAATAATCATAATGACAGCAAGGTCTCCTTTGAGTGATGTTGTGGAAGGAAAACGTAGTTGAAGAGTGCTAGGTAATATTTCAAGGTATTCTTTGAGCGCTTTGGGTGTGGCCAATACGCGCTCTGCTTGTGTTGCCATCATTTTTTCTAATTTATCTTTAAAATAACAAACAAAACATACATTGTCAATAGCTGGCAAAAAGCCTTAAAAATGCTATAGTTTTGAGATGAATGCAGAACAACTCGAACACCAGCGTCATTCCCTGGCCCACCTCTTGGGGGCGGCGGTCATGGAACTCTATCCCGATGCCAAGCTGACGTTAGGCCCGGCCGTAGATGACGGTTTTTATTACGATATCAAGTGTAGCGGTTCTGTCGGAGCAGACGAGCTCGCATCCATTGAAAATAAAATGCGCGAGCTCCTGCCGACTTGGAAGACTGTCACTCACAAGGAAGTTTCCAAAGAAGAAGCATTAGACTATTTCAAAGGCAATGAATTCAAAGCCGAGCTCATCAATGAAATCGCGGAGCGTGGAGAGTCTATTACTTTATATACAATGGGTTCATTTACGGACCTCTGTCGCGGCGGACACATCGATGACCTCAGTGTCATTGACTCCGCGTCATTCAAACTCGATCGCATCGCCGGCGCATATTGGCGCGGCAAGGAAACCAACCCCATGCTGACCCGCATCTATGGCTTGGCGTTCGAATCGAAAGACGCATTGGCGCACTATGAATGGCAACAGGAAGAAGGCCGCAAGCGCGACCATCGTAAGCTGGGAAAAGAGCTGAAGCTTTTCACTATTTCTGACCTGGTCGGCGCCGGTCTTCCCCTCTTCCAACCCAATGGCATGATCATTCGCAAGGAATTGGAAGACTACCTGTGGAGCCTGCACAAAAGAAAAGGGTATGATCGCGTCTGGACGCCGCACTTGGCCAAAGAATCCTTATATGTCACTTCAGGTCACGCCGGTCACTACATGGATGACATGTTTTCCGTGCATGGCGGCACTTCAAAGGAAGATTTTTATGTGAAGCCGATGAACTGCCCGCATCACATGCAGATCTTTGCCGATAACCAATTCTCCTATCGCGACATGCCAGTGCGCTATTTCGAACCTGCGACCGTCTATCGTGATGAAAAGACCGGGCAGCTCGGCGGCCTGACGCGTGTACGCTCCATCACTCAAGACGATGGGCATCTTTTCTGTCGTGCATCTCAGATTCAAGATGAATTTGCTTCTATTGTTGCAATCATCAAGGAATTTTATACGACCATGGGAATGATCGACAATTATTGGGTAAGCCTTTCATTGCGCGGCGACGATATGTCAAAATATCTTGGTTCAGACGAAGTGTGGGCAACCGCTGAAAACGCTCTTACTCAAGTGTGCAAAGATCTCAATCTGCCATACAAAGAAGTGAAGGGCGAGGCAGCATTTTACGGACCAAAGCTTGATTTCATGTTCAAGGATGCCATCGGTCGCGAATGGCAATTGGCAACAGTGCAATGCGATTTCAATTTGCCGGAACGGTTTGATCTTTCTTATATAAATGAAGAGGGACAAAAAGAACGACCGGTGGTTATCCATCGCGCCATTTCCGGATCAATCGAACGCTTCATGGGTGTGATGATCGAACATTTTGCCGGCGCCTTCCCTGTCTGGCTGGCACCAGTGCAAGTTGCCATTCTGCCCATCGGAGAAAAATTTGCCGAGTACGGAGAAAAAGTAAAAGCCTTGCTTGAAGACGCGAACATTCGCGTTACTCTTTCTACTAACGAAAGTTTGGGTAAGCGCATTCGCCAAGCCAAGACTGAAAAGAT
>JAYVMR010000027.1:0-5813 GCA_043758875.1 Candidatus Nomurabacteria bacterium
TGCCGAGCAATACAACCTCTTCTTCTAAAGAAAGAGTACCTACATTACTTACATCTATTACAAACATATTCATTGCAACTCTACCAATAACCGGACATCGAACGCTTTTGACTAAGACTTCTCCGTTATTAGAAAGGAGGCGGTCGTAACCATCACTATAGCCTTGTGGAATAACAGCAATTTTTGTTTGTGTACTGGTGATGTATGTCCTACCATATCCAATTGGATATCCTGCTGGTAATGTCTTCACCTGTGCGATATGGGTCTTCCATGTCAGAACCGGCTTTAGTGTAATTATATCTTGCCATTGTTTTTTTAGTCGTTCTGACGGCCACAGGCCGTATAAACCTATTCCTAAGCGAATAATAGAACCGTTCCAATGATTCAATTCATCTGCTAATACTCCCGATGTAGCGGCAATGTGATACTGCAATCCATTCTTCTGTGCGATATCATAGAGCGTTTTATATTGAAGTTCTGCATGTTCTAAATTTTCAGAATCCTCTATGTCTGAAAAGTGTGAATAAATAGCTTCGATTTTAACATGTGAAAACTTTTTTGCTTCGTCCAGAAACACTTGTGACTCGCTATGAACTATTCCTAGCCTTCCTAATAAGGCATCGATTTCAACATGGACAATTGCAGCTTTTTTCTGCCGTTCAGCAATTTCCTGTATTTTTTTAATTTGTTCTATATCAGAAATGCCAAGAATGCCGTCTAGTTGTATCATCTCTTCTAAATCTTCCAGAAGAACATACCCTAAGATAAGACATGGTTTAGTAGATACAGTCCTTACTATTCTCAATTCTTCAATGTCATCTACTTGAAAGTAATCAACTTCATTGTCCAGCACTTGTACCACTTCTTTCAAACCATGACCATATGCATTAGCTTTAACAACCGCGGATATCTTTCTGTTCTTTACAAGCGTCTCGCGAAATGCAAAAAGGTTATGAACAAGGTTTTCTTGAGATATTTCTACCCAAGACAGAGGATTATGCATGAATAAAAGTATATCATTTCTTAGTCTGATATAATCAAGATATGAAAAACATTCACTTTATTGGCATATGTGGCGCGGGTATGGCAGGGATTGCCGTTATGCTTAAAAATGAAGCGTATACGGTCTCTGGTTCTGATGAAGGGTTTTATGATCCTATTGCCTCATATTTGAAAAAAAATGGTTTTGACCTAGAGCCAGGATATCGTCCAGAAAACATTCCAGCTAAAACCGATACTATTATTATTGGCAAACATGCCAAACTAGTACCAGAAAGTAATAGTGAAGTCGCTCATGCTTTTCAGCTTCGAAATGAAAATAGGGTTCGAATTCTTTCATTTGCAGAATTGTTGCAAGAAATTACTGCACATCGTGAACGACTAGTCGTGTGTGGCAGTTATGGAAAATCCACTGCAACAGCAATTATTGCCTGGTGCCTCGGTGTTGATCAAAAAGATCCAGGATATTTTATTGGCGCGCAAGTCTATGGCTTGAAACATCCGTGCGTCTTAGGAACTGGTCCATTTATATTTGAAGGCGATGAATACCCTTCTGCCAACTGGGATGACCGTTCAAAATTTGAATTCTATAATCCTCACCACCTATTACTGACTTCCGGCGAACATGACCATGTAAATGTTTTTCCAACCCATGAATCATTTTTAGAACGATTTGAGCGATTGATTGCACAACTTCCCGCAGATGGAATATGTGTAGGTTGTATTGAAAATGATTCTGTTAATCGTTTATTACTATCCGCACCGCATGCAATTACCTATGGCGTAGATCAAGGCATATGGCATGCAACAGATATTGTCTGGGGGGATGAAACATCATTTGATTTATATAAAAATGAAGTGTTTATTATCACGCTGCATACCTCTCTTCTTGGCAAGCACAATATACAAAACATCGTCGGCGCTGCAGCATTCTTGATTGAAACAAATAACCTTACTGCCGAAGCCTTTGCAACTGGAATAAAGACATTCAAAGGAGTACGCCGTCGCCTTGATCGTATTGATGACAAAGGTATTGTGCCTATATATGAGGGCTTTGGTTCTGCCTATGCAAAAGCGCGCAGTGCTATTGAGGCAGTGCACCTTCACTATGCCAATAAAAAAATATACTGCATTTTTGAACCGCATACATTCAGCTGGCGCGATCCAGCAATGATGTATTGGTACAAAGATGTATTTAACGACGTAGAAAATGTGCTTATAGTTACTCCGCCCGTTGCACATGGAAAAGATATACTAGGCCAAACAACCCCCGTTGAAATGCTCAATGCAATTGAATCACCTGTCAATTCAAAACAATTATCATCATCTCAAGAAGAAGCATTGCAAATAATCACACAAACCATTAGAGGAAAAGAACATGAATACTGTATTCTTATTCTAACTTCCGGAGAAGCACTGGGACTTGGTCCGGTATTATCACATTGGTCACAATCATTATAATTATGAATACTTCAGAAAAAAATCTACAGTCCTTACTCACTATTCTTACCCATGAAACTATCATAGGGCCATTAGAACAGACGGTTTCTACTATTACGCTTGATTCCAGAAATGCTATACCAGGAACACTGTTTATAGCTCAGGCAGGAGAAACAGTTGATGGTCATGCTTTTATTCCCAGTGCCATTGAACAAGGTGGGACCATTATTGTCTGTGAAAATATTCCTACTACAATACACCCGGAAGTCAGTTACATTAAAGTAACGGATACTCACTGCGCAACAGGTATCATCGCTGCGTGGTATTATGATTTTCCTACACAAGAATTGGAAGTACTTGGTGTCACGGGTACCAATGGCAAAACAACAGTTGCGACTCTATTATGGCAATCTCTTCGCATACTGGGCAAAAAGACAGGGCTAATATCTACGGTCTCGTATTGGATTGATGACAAAGAATTTCCCAGCACCCACACCACCCCTGATGCAATAACACTGCAGAAAAACTTCCGAGCAATGTGCGACGCAGGATGCACACACGTAGTTATGGAAGTTAGTTCCCATGCAATAGCCCAGAAACGCATAGAAGGCATTGCCTTTCGCATTGGTATGTTTACAAATCTTACCCAGGACCATTTGGATTTTCATAAGACTATGGAAAATTATCGAGATACAAAGAAACAATTTTTCACTTCGTTGCCTGAACATGCTGTTGCAATTACTAATGCCGATGACAAAAATGGATTACTCATGGTGGAAGATACAAAAGCAAAGAAAGTAACGTATAGCATTGATCAGGCTTCCGATTATACTGCTCACAATATTGTACTGAGTACACAAGGAACAACTTTTACCGTTAATGGTGATCCAGTTTCTTCATCACTCATTGGTAGATTTAACTTATTAAATAGTTTAGCAGTCTATGCTGCACTACTTGAATTACAGTATGAGAAAGAAAAAATTATTGACCTTTTCCCTGCATTGCTTCCCCCTTCTGGCAGATTTGAAGTATTTCGTGGAACAGAAGAACGAGTTGGTATCGTGGACTATGCCCATACTCCTGATGGATTAGAAAAATTATTGTCTACCCTGCAAGAAATGAAAAAAAGTGGCACCGCTATTATTGTTGTTTTTGGATGCGGAGGTAACCGCGACACAACAAAACGTCCGATTATGGGAGCCGCGGCTGCAAAGTATGCGGATTACACCGTTGTAACATCCGACAATCCTCGAAACGAAGTACCTGAAACTATTTGTGATCAAGTGGCAGAAGGATTTAAAAACACTACTGCAAAATATGAAATTATTGTTGATCGAAAATCAGCAATCATTCATGCGATAGAAATGAGTAAACCTGGTGACACAATAGTAGTTGCAGGTAAAGGTCATGAGCAATATCAGATTATCGGTGATAAAAAAATTCATTTTTCTGACCAAGAGATTTTGCGAGAATTATTCAATTAAAAAACTGCCGAAATAAAACGGCAGCTTTAACTCTTAGACGGCGGTAAGAATTGCATTTCCTTCGTAAGCCTCAATCTCCCTTAATTGTTTTTCTGAAAAAAAGGAATGGTTCACCTTTATGCTTATCGCGGTAACCAAGCCATTCTTTACAAAAAGAATCATAGTGACATTGCAACGACTATTGTGCGTTTCTACTATCCCGTCCGGGGATTCGTCTTTTAAAAGATCAGTGAATCCTCCTTTTTTTAATGTTGAAAGAGCGAGCTCTAACCGTATCTTAGGTATTTCCATGGCTGCAGGGGTTTAATTTCTATAACTGTACCTTATGTAAGACCTATTTTGCAACTTTTACCGCTTCGTCGAGTTTGAAGAAAAGGAGTTTTAAATTATTCGTTTTTCTGCCATGTCGTACACCGTTTTGCGGTGCGCGATGACAAAAATAATGACGTCATTTTTAACAATGCGAAACACGATGCGATAGTCGCCGATGCGCAATTTGCGATACCCGGTCAGGCTTTGACGGAGCGGGATGCCATAGAGTTCCGGATGGGTGGCAAGTTTCAGCTCGATAGCCGATGTAATGCGTTTGCGATCAGCAGTGCCGATCTTCGGGATATCTGTTTTTATGACCTGTTCCTGATAGAAAATGGCATGCATGGTTTATTTCCATGCATCGATATGATTGATAAGTTTTGATCCTTTAGTATCACGGACTCGAGCAATAGTTTCAAGCGCAATGTCTTCTTCCAAGTTAATGGCAAAAGTCAAAAGCTCGGCAGCCTTGGTGGCTTCCGGCACGTTATCGCGTTTGGCGATGCGCATGATGGCACTTTCCAATTCCGGAGCCAAGGTAATATTTAAACGTCGTTTTGTGGTAGCCATATATCAAGTGTATCAAAAGTGTATCACTTGTCAACTGTGAGAGCTGCTAAGCAGCTCTCACTATTTTGCCACTTTCACCGCTTCGTCGAATTTGATGGACAGCAGTTTGGAGCCGCCGTCTGAGCCGAGGGTCACGCCGTAGAGGACGGAGGCGCGGGACATGGTTTCGCGGTTGTGCGTGACCACGATCAGTTGCGAGTAGGCGGCCAAGCGTTCGATCATGTCGCCGTATTTGCGGGAGTTGGCTTCGTCGAGTGCCGCGTCTGTTTCGTCCAGCACCAAGAATGGCGGCGGATTGACCTGGGAAATAGCGAAGAGCAGTGCGATGGACACCAGTGAGCGTTCGCCGCCTGACAGCATGTTGAGCTCTTTGACTTTCTTTTCCGGCAAGCTGACGTGCACTTCGATACCGCGCTCAAAATCTTCGGACTCGTCCTCAGACTCTCCGTCTTCGACTGCGATTGCGACTTCCTCAGCGATGCGTCGCTTTCGTTTCTTTTCCAACGTGATAGACAAAAAGGCATTGCCGCCGCCGAACATAATCTTGAAGAATTCGCCGAAGCGCTCATTGATGACTTTGACACCGTCAGTGAATTGCTCGTCGAGCACGCGCTTGAGATCGATGATCAATGTCTCAAGGTTGCGGATACCGCTTTCGATGTCAGTCACCTCTCGTGCCAAGAAAGCGTCACGTTCAAGCGTGGACTGGTATTCGCTCACGACTTCATTGCCGATGCCGGCATGCTCGTCCAGCCGGATCTTCAAGCGATCAATGTTTCGTTTCTGATCATGCACATCAAATTGCGGGATAGCTTCCGCGGCCACTAATGTATGCAAAAATCCGGTGCCGAAAAGAAAACCGGCTTCTTTAAGTTCCGTATCAAAATAGTCTTTTCGTTCAATGAAGGCAGTCTTGGAAACAGCCAAGATCTGCAGTTCAGATTCGCATTGCTTGATCTCGCCGATCAGCTCGTAGCGCTGGCGCGGGGGGGGGTTTGGTGGGAAAAG
>JAYVMR010000028.1:0-6179 GCA_043758875.1 Candidatus Nomurabacteria bacterium
ATCGCTACGCGATCGGCCTTTCTTATTACTAATAAGTATAGATTTCTCACAGAGGAAATGTAATTTTGAGAATATCTATATCATTATGTCATGGTATAATGTGTCTATGGATACCTCTAAGAAACTCAAACTTACCTTCGCTGGCGGCACTGGCTCTGTGACCGGAGCGAATTTTTTGTTAGAAGGCGAAGGAAAGAAATTTTTGATCGATTGCGGACTCGAACAAGGATCGAAGGAAGCCGAACAAGCCAACCTCAAGCCTTTTATCTACGACCCGGCCAGTATCGACGTGCTGTTCATCACCCACGCGCACATCGATCATATCGGTCGCATTCCCAAATTGGTCCATGACGGCTTCAACGGTATCATTTATTCCACCATTCCGACCAAGGATATCACTGCATTGATGCTGGCCGACACCGCCAATATCTTGTCGCACAGCCATAATGACGACGCGCCGATTTTAAAAGAAATATACACGCCGGAAATCATCGCCAAGGCCATGTCATTATGGCAGGTCATTGATTATCACCAAGACTTGACGATAGGCGAGTTTATTTTTCGTTATCGCGATGCCGGCCACGTGCTCGGCTCCGGCATGCTGGAGATCATTTATAATAATAAGAAAATTATTTTCACCGGCGACCTGGGCAATTCTCCTTCGCCGTTGTTGCGCGATACCGAGCCGATCAAGAATGTCGACTTCCTGATCATGGAAAGCGTCTATGGCGATCGCAACCACATCGCCCGCAATGAACGTCGTGTTCGCTTGCAAGAAACCATTCAAGACAATTACAAGCGCAAGGGCACGCTGGTCATCCCGACGTTTTCTTTGGAACGCGCGCAAGAATTGCTGTTCGAGATGGATCAAATGGTCGAGCATGATCGCGTGCCGGAAATGCCGATCTTTTTCGATTCGCCGCTGGCTATTCATCTGACCAAGATCTACGCCAAGTACACCCGTTACTTCAACGATTTCGCGCGCAAGCAAATCGGCGACGGGGACAATATCTTCAATTTTCCCGGTCTGAAATTCACCTTGCTGACAGAAGAATCAAAAGAGATTCTGCACGAAGCTAATCCCAAGATCGTCATCGCTGGCAGCGGCATGAGTAATGGCGGCCGCATCCTGCATCATGAGGCCAACTATCTGCCCGACCAGAACAATACGTTGCTGCTGACCGGCTATCAGGCCCAAGGCACGCTCGGTCGTTTCATCCAAGACGGCGCCAAGGAGATCCGCATCAGCGGGCAGGAGGTCGCGGTGCGAGCACACATCGTTTTTATTGATGGCTACTCCGGACACAAGGACTCCGATCACTTGATTCAATTCGTCGAACAAATTGCCGACACGGTGCAAAAAGTATTCGTGGTCATGGGCGAACCGAAGTCCGCGCTGTTCTTGACGCAACGCTTGCGCGATTATTTAGGAGTGAACGCCTATGCGCCGGAAGAAGGCGATGTGGTAGAATTGGATTGCAATGGAAAATAATCTGCAAAATAATATAAAGCACGATCACTTGAAAATTAAGATCGGCATTTCCGGCGCGGCGGAAACCGGGCACTGCGGCTTGCACGCGCTTGATAAGGCCAAAGCGCTCGGCCAAGCGGTGGCTGAACACGGGTGCGTGACAGTGACCGGCGCTACGACTGGCTTTCCATTATGGGCGGCCATGGGTGCCAAAGCAGTCAATGGTATTTCCATCGGCTTGTCTCCGGCCATGAGCGAGAAGGATCACATCGAGACCTGGCGCTTGCCGATCGACTACATGGATCTGATTATTTACACCGGCTTCGGCTTTCCCGGCCGTGACTTGTTGTTCACGCGCTCGTGCGACGCGATCTTGATCGGCTGCGGCCGCATCGGTACCATTCATGAATTCACTATCGCCTTCGAAGACGGCAAGCCGATCGGCATCTTGCAAGGACCGTGGGCCATGGCCGACGAGCTCAAGGACATTATCACCAAAGGCAATCGCCCTGCCGATAATGTCATTTACGACGACGACCCGAACCGTCTGGTCGAGCGCATTATCGCCATGGTCGAAGCCGCCAAGGCCGAGATCAAAAAAGATAATCCAAACATTTAGTAGTACTACTTAGGAGCTCAGCTCCTAAGTAAAAATCTGTTGAAAAAGAAAAAGCCCCCGATGCGGACGGAACCGCATTAGGGTCTTCTTCGTGGGAATAGTTAAATAGTAGCAAACGTTATTTTTTATGTCAATTTGAAAAAGAGAACCCCGCATGGTATATTTATAGTAGCAGCGATGAAGAGGCTATCACCTCGGAGCTCCGGGAAGAATACAGTAGACCCCGGCGGGCACGCCCGTTATAGCCGTAATAAGATTTCCTAAGGTTAAACCTCCGAAGGTTTAACCTTAGGAAATGAAGCAAGGTGGTACCACGATTTCTAACGAAACTCGTCCTTGGAATATGACTATTGTCGTATTTCGCGGACGAGCTTTTTTAGTACAGAATGTAATAAAAATAAATTAAATAGTTATTTAATGGATGATACAAACAAGACAAAATCACAACGAGCATTGACCGAAGAGCGTATTTTGGCGTTTTGGGAGCAGCAGCGGGTATTTGAAAAAACACTAGAGAAGGAGGCGCCAAAAGGAGAGTATATTTTTTATGAAGGACCGCCGACGGCCAATGCCAAGCCTGCCTTGCACCATCTTATTTCCCGCGCCATCAAGGACGTCTTGCCGCGCTACAAAACCATGCAAGGCTATCATGTGCCGCGTCGTGCTGGTTGGGACACCCATGGCTTGCCAGTGGAATTGCAGATCGAGAAGAAATTGGGGCTGACATCGAAAAAAGATATCGAGCGCTATGGCGTGGCCGCATTCAACAAGGAGTGCAAGGACAGCGTCTTCACGTTCATCAATGACTGGGAAGTCTTCACTGATCGCATCGGCTATTGGGTCGACAAGAAGAATGCGTATTATACGTTTGATACCGACTACATCGAATCCTTGTGGCATATTTTTTCTACCGTCAATAACAAGGGCTTGGTCTACAAGGATTTCAAGGTGGTGCCATGGTGTCCGCGATGCGGCACTGGCTTGTCGAGTCATGAGTTGGCGCAGCCGGGCGCGTATATGGATGTGAAGGAGTTGTCAGTGACAGCTAAATTCAAAATAAAGATTAGCGAGCAAGATTTTTTTCGGTCCTTGGTCCTCGCTTTAGATATATGCTCACCAGACGCTCAAAAATCCTTACTCGCTAATCTTTATATAATTGCGTGGACGACGACGCCGTGGACACTGCCGGGCAATGTCGGCTTGGCTGTCGGAGAAGATATTGATTATGTGGCGGTACAAAAAGATGACGAGATACTTATTTTGGCCAAAGAACGCATGGAAATCTTGGAAGGGGAATATACTGTGGTGAAGGAAATGAAAGGCAAGGAACTGATCGGTCTTTCGTACGAACCACTGTATCCTTTCTTGAAAGAAATCATTACTGGCAACGAAGCAGACCAGCCCGCCCTCCGGGAGCTGGCGGGAAAAATGCCCAATGCCTACAAAGTCTATGCGGCTGATTTTGTGACAACGACTGACGGTACCGGCGTGGTGCACACGGCGGTGATGTATGGTGCCGATGACTTTGATCTCGGCACTGCCGTCGGCTTGCCGAAATTCCATACCGTCGATGAAGCCGGGCATTTCATCACAGGCACCGGATTTTTGGAAGGAAGATTTGTCAAGGATGAGCAAGTGGCCATTGATATCATCAAGAACCTAGCGCATCGCGGACTCTTGTTCAAGAAAGAAAAGTACGAACACTCCTATCCGCACTGCTGGCGCTGCAAGACACCGTTGCTCTACTATGCGCGCGACTCGTGGTATATCGCCATGTCGACATTGCGTGATGAACTGGTGCGAGAAAATGACGGCATCAATTGGGAGCCGGCACACATCAAGAACGGCCGTTTCGGCGAGTGGCTGAAGGATGCCAAAGACTGGGCCATTTCCCGCGAACGCTATTGGGGCACGCCGTTGCCGATCTGGCAGGCCGCTGATGGCGAGCGATTATTCGTGGACTCCATCGCCACGTTGAAGCAGTACATCAAGCGCTCTGGCAATACCTATACCGTCATGCGTCATGGCCAGACCGAACACAATCTCAAGGGCTTGTGGAATTTCGGCGACCATACCGACCCATTGACCGGCGAAGGCAAGCAACAAGTCCTCACCACTGCCGCGAATATGACCGTTACTCCCGACGTCATCATTGCGTCTCCTTATAAACGCACGTTGGAAACCGCCACGTTGATCGCTGCGCATGTCGGATTGACCGAAGAAAATATCGTGACCGATGCGCGTCTGGGAGAATGGAATGTCGGCGCTGACTTCGATGGCAAGCCGCTCGATGATTATTTTGTCGTGCGCAATGTCCAAGACGATCGTTATGGATTCAAAACTGTGGATGGCGAATCATATCTCGACATCATCAAGCGGGCAGGGGATTTTCTGTACGATATCGAACAACAATACCAAGGAAAGAACATCTTGATCATTTCGCATGGCGCTGTCACGCGCGCACTTGAACTGGTGGCCAATGGCATGTCTTTGAAACATCTCTATGAGCAAACTCGTCAATATAAAAATTTTGATAATGCAGAAATGCGCGTCATTGATTTTGCGCCGTTGCCGCACAATGAACAATACGAAATCGATCTGCACCGTCCGTTTATCGACGATGTGGTATTGGTAAAGCCGGCAACCGATCATACCGGCGAGGCGCGAACATTTCGTCGCGTCAAGGAAGTCATGGATGTCTGGTTTGATTCCGGTTCGATGCCGTTCGCGCAAAACCATTATCCGTTTGGTTCCCCTCAATTACATTCAGGGCAAGCAACCCTAGCGTATCCGGCAGACTTTATTTCCGAAGCCATTGATCAGACGCGTGGCTGGTTCTATACGCTGCATGCGATCGGTATCTTGATGGGCCGCGGCAAGGCCTACAAAAACGTCATTTGTATTGGCCACATCTTGGACGCGGAAGGCAAGAAAATGTCCAAGTCTATCGGCAATATCGTCGATCCTTGGCAGGAAATAAACCGCTTCGGTGTCGACACCTTGCGTTTATGGATGTACTCCGTCAACCAACCGGGTGATTCAAAAAACTACGATCCAAAAACTGTGATGGAATTGGAACGGCAGGTCTTCGGTTTGCTTTACAATATTTTGTCATTCTACGAGCTCTATCGCGACCAGGATTTGGAAGCTCAGCTCCCACATAGTGAAAATGTATTGGATCAATGGATCATGGCGCGATTGAATCTGACTATCGGCATTTGTACGGACAGTCTGGATCATTACAAATTGATGGAGCCGGTGCGCGCCATCAAGGATTTGATCGGTGACTTATCGACTTGGTACCTACGACGATCTCGTGATCGATTGAAGGATGGTGACGAGTCTTCCAAAAAGATTTTGTACTATGTGTTAAAAACCATCGCGCAGTTGCTCGCGCCGTTTGCGCCGTTTGCGGCGGAAGATATATGGTTTATCCTGAGGAATTCGAAGGGCAATGGTCCTGTATCAGTTCATTTATCAGGCTGGCCGACAGTCACGATGACTTCCTTGGATGAGATTGTACTGTTGGAAAAAATGATCACCGTGCGCAGTATTTGTACAATAGGGAATGCATTACGTAAGAAGCTGGCTATTCCGGTGCGACAGCCATTGCAATCCATCACGGTCAGAAGCGAAGTGTTAGGTACCGAGTACCTAACACTTATCCAAGATGAGTTGAATGTGAAGCAAGTATTGTTTGACATGGCGCTTGATGAGGAAGCGATGCTCGACACCGCCATTACTCCCGCGCTCAAAGCCGAAGGGGACTATCGCGAATTGATCCGCGCCGTGCAAGACCTGCGCAAAGCCAAAGGCCTGACGCCGAGCGATGCCATCGCGCTGACCCTGCCGGCGGCCATGGAAGAAACACTGGCGCCATCCATGGAGGATTTCAAAAAGACTGTCTTAGCGAAAGAAGTCTCATTTACGGAAGATAATGAAGAAATAATTATTTGTCAGTAACCGTATATAACCACTATGGCAATTCAACAACAACTCGACGCGGCGGCGCAAAAACAACGTGATGAAATGGAACGCTTATTGGGCAAGAGCAAGGATACCCCCGTCGAAGAACCGCCCACGGATGAG
>JAYVMR010000029.1:0-21862 GCA_043758875.1 Candidatus Nomurabacteria bacterium
GGTCGGCCCGTTTGGCCATATCACCCTTTCTTTCGGCACCATCGACAACTATCCCGTCAGCTGTGATTCATTCCGCCGCGTCGGCATTGTGGGGATTCAGTAATACTTGCTTTTTTTCCGATTTTTGGTACAGTATCACCGTGCGAGGTTGAAGACAGCAGGCATATAAGTCCTGCCTAAATCTTTTTATACTCTCCACTCCATCAGTGATGGATTATTAATAACAAAACATAGTATGGCAATTTCAAAAGAGAAAAAGCAAGAAATTGTGTCCTCTTTTTCAGATATCGTGACCGGTGCCGAATCAGTAGTATTCGTCCAGTTCGATAAATTGACCGTGGCAAACAGCAATGCCCTGCGTCGCAAGCTTCGCGCTTCCGATGTCGGCTACAAAGTCGGGAAGAAAACGCTCTTGAAACGCGTGCTCAATGAGCAAGGCTACAGTGGTGAACTTCCGGTCCTTGAAGGCGAGGTGGCTGTTGCGTACAGTACTGATCCGTTGGCCGCTGCTCGTGAAGTCTATGAATTTCAGATAGCGAACAAAGGCATCGTCAGCATTGTCGGCGGCGTATTTGAAAAAGGATACAAGAATCAAACTGAAATGTTGGCCATTGCGACCATCCCACCGTTGCACACGCTTCGTGGCATGTTCGTCAATATCATCAATTCACCAATTCAGCGTTTCGCGATCGCGCTTGATCAGATCGCAAAGAAGACAGCTTAGGCTTTCTATTACTAAAAACTAAAACAATATTATGGAAGAAAATAAAAATGTAGAAGTTCCTGCGAAATTCAAAGATATCGTTTCAGCCGTTGAAGGCTTGAGCGTGCTTGAACTCAATGAACTGGTAAAGGTATTTGAAGAAAAATTTGGCGTATCAGCTTCTGCAGTAGCAGTAGCGGGCCCTGCGGCAGCTGCAGGCGACGTTGAAGAAAAGGACAGCTTTGCTGTAGTGTTGGCATCAGCCGGCGAACAGAAGATCGCCGTCATGAAAGTGGTGAAGGAAGCGCTTGGTCTCGGACTTAAAGAAGCCAAGGACCTCGTTGACGCCGCACCATCAACCCTTAAGGAAGGTTTGAAGAAAGACGAAGCCGAAGCTCTCAAGAAATCAATTGAGGAAGCCGGAGGAAAAGTTGAACTAAAATAATCGGTACGATTATTTTAGGAAACTTTTCCGGAGGTGCCGAAATTCTGCTCTGATCAGAATTTCGGCCAAGGAGGAATCCATATTCACAAGAAAGGGCGCACCCGTAGGGTGCGCCCTTTCTGTTTGACAATTTTTTATACAGGTGTAAGCTTTTATCAAACCCACACAAAGTTATGAGAAAATTACGATTCTTCTCAGTTGTGGCGTTGGTTACATTCGGTGTTTGGGCAGTTCCTTTACCAACCAATGTTGCCGATCAACAAAGTAATGAAAGTTCTCAACAATCTGCGAACGAATGGTTTATTGTTCCAACGGTCCAGATAACTCTACAGAGAGGCTATGAACTTAATTCATGTTTTATTGATTTGCACACTGTTGGTTTGACATCGGTACCTTCGGAAGAGAGCTATAGGGGCTCAATTCCACTGCCGCCTGTTATGCCGGTAATTACGCCACCCCCTAAAAAAATCATGGTCATATAGCAATGACCAGGAAAAGCCCCCCCCGGGGCTTTTTTCATTTGGGAGCTTAGCTCCCAAATCGATTTACAACCTAAAACGGGCTTGTATGCAAGGAGGAGGGGAGGTATAATCAAGGTACCTTAAGAAAGAGAGGTAAAGAGGAAAGCAAAGATGGAAATTCTAGGAAAACTTTTAGGTGGCATTCAACGGGTAAAGATTATGCGGTTATTTTTGCTCAATCCCGATCAAGGATTCGAGAATGACCAAATCGCCGAACGCTCTCGCATTCAAACCACCATCGCTCGACGCGGGGCCAATCAGCTGGCGGCCATGTCATTGATCAAAAAGAAATCATTCGTCAAGGAAGTGGCTGACGGCCGCAGCGGCAAGATCAAAAAGAAACGCGTGCAAGGCTGGTTTCTCAATCCCGAATTTCCCTATATCAATGAGTTGCGACAACTGTTGGTAGAAGGAGAATTCTTTCGCCATGCCGACTTGGTCAAGCGTTTTCGTCCGGCCGGCCGCATTCAGTTCTTGGTAGTATCGGGTATTTTCATACAAAACAGCGAAAGCCGTCTCGATGTCCTGATCGTTGGTGACCATCTCAAGCGCAGCTACATTCAAAAAGCTATCACTGTCTTGGAAAGCGAACTGGGCAAAGAGCTGGCCTATGCCGTGTTTGAAGTCGAGGACTTCAACTACCGCGTCTCCATGTATGACAAATTGCTGCGCGACGTCTTTGACTACCCCCATGAACGCCTTATTGCCATGAAAGACTTTTCCACCTTTGTCTTACCAAGCTAGGTCATTGTGCGGTATACTTAGGGTACTGTAATTTCGTACAGTACTTTTATTAATTTGTACTATATTAATTGTCATTTATGCTTATACAAACATGGAGTCAAGTATTCCTTCTCTCCCTGGAAGGACTATGGTATGGCTTTATCGCCATCTTCCCTAGAATTATTCTGGCTATCGTTATCTTTATTATCGGTTGGATCATCGCTTCAACACTCGGTAGTCTGATCACTAGCGGTATCGACGCGTTGAAGATCGATCGTCTGTTCAAGAATGCCGGCACTGAAGCGGCACTCGCTCGTGCGGGCGTTCGCTTGCACATCGGCAAGGTCTTTGGTGAACTGGTGAAATGGTTCATCATCGTTGTCTTCCTGGTGGCTTCATTGAACATCCTTGGTCTTGATCAAGTGACCTTGTTCTTGCAAGCGGTATTGGGATACATCCCGCAGGTGATCATCGCCGCATTGATCTTGGTGGCAGGCACCATCATGGCTGACTTCGTGCGCAAGCTCGTGGCCGGCAGTGCGGCAGTAGCCAACGTTCGCTCATCACGAATGCTCGGCACTATCGCGTACTACGCTATCTGGATCTTGGCAGTAGTGACCGCGCTCGATAAGCTCGGCATCTTCGGCTATTTCGGACAGATCCTCTTCACCGGATTTGTGATCATGTTCGCGTTGGCATTCGGTCTAGCATTCGGCCTTGGTGGCAAGGATGCTGCCGGCCGCTTTGTGAACCATATTTCTGAAGACCTTTCAAGTCGTTAGTAGTAGTCAAAAAGGCTGTAAAAGGCCCGATTCCCAAAGGGGATCGGGCCTTTGCTTTTTCTTGACACCAAGCCTCCTATCGTCTATACTCTTCGAGCCTATGATAGTCAATGAAAAAACCAAAGCAAATCGGCGGTAGCCAAGTAGTAATTTGCTTGCCCCCGCCGATCAGGCGGTTTTTTCGTCCAAATTATAGGTACACGTTTTTTGATAAATACATCCTGTCCTTCCGTAGCACACTCTGAGTAAGAGTAAGCTGCTTTTTTATTTTGATAAGGAATAGAGAAACGGTGCTGCAGGTAGGGAGAGACAGAATTTTTATAAAGTATGGAGCGGTCTGTGCTTTATAAAAGAACTATAGAAAGAGATTTCTATTGAATTGATCCGCAATGGCGTTAGCCATTGCGGATGATGATTTCTAGATTTCCTAATAGGAAATTAAGAGCATATGGTGGATGCCTAGGTTCTACATGGCGATGAAAGACGCGAGAGGCGGCGATACGCTTCGGGGAGGTGTCTCTAACCTTTGATCCGGAGATTTCTGAATGGGGAAACCCTATTGAGCAAACCTCAATAATCCTGACACGTAAGATGTCGGGAAGCGCACCCAGGGAAGTGAAACATCTCAGTACCTGGAGGAAAATAAAAAAATGTCTATTTATAGGCGACATTCCCTGAGTAGCGGCGAGCGAAACGGGAACAGCCCAAACCGATGGTTTCGATCATCGGGGTTGTAGGGTAAAGACGTCGTTTTATTACGAGGAGAGTTACAAAGTACATATATAGAAAAAGTTGTTGGAAACCAACACCATAGTGGGTGATAGTCCCGTATTCGAAATATATGCACCTCTTCTGTCTTTATTCCTGAGTACTTCCGGACACGAATAGCCGGGAGGAATCTGCCAGAACTAACTGGTAAGGCTAAATACATTGTAGAAACCGATAGTGAACTAGTACCGTGAGGGAAAGGTGAAAAGTAGTCCGAAAGGACAGTGAAATAGTACTGAAACCATGTGCTTACAAGGAGTCGGAGCGGTTCTTCGGAACCGTCACGGCGTGCCTATTGAAGAATGAGCCAACGAGTTTATGTGTGCGGCTTGACTAAGGGCTAAAGGTCCGGAGTCGTAGCGAAAGCAAGTGTTAATAGCGCGTCTGCCAATTTATTGGCGGTCGTATACATAAGACCCGAAGCCAGGTGAGCTATCCATGAGCAGGGTGAAGTGCTGAGAAATCAGCATGGAGGCCCGAACCGGTAGATCGTACAACGTCTTCGGATGACTTGTGGATTGGAGTGAAAAGCTAATCGAACCTGGTAATAGCTGGTTCTCTCCGAAATAGCTTTAGGGTTAGCGTCATGTGTTCCCCTTGGGGGTAGAGCACTGGAAAGTTTCGACAGGGAGCAATCTCGCGAAACTTATCAAACTCCGAATACCAAGGATTAAAAACATGGCAGTTAGACTACGGGGGCTAAGCTCCGTCAGTCAAAAGGGAAACAGCCCAGATCTCTAAATAAGGTCCCTAAATATACACTCAGTGCGTCTTAAGGAGGTAAGGTTTCTTCGACAATGAGGAAGTTGGCTTAGAAGCAGCCATCTTTTAAAGAAAGCGTAACAGCTCACTCATCAAGAGACCTCGCGCCGCAGATAATCGGGGCTTAAGTGTATTACCGAATTTGAGGGCTACGAAAGTAGCGGTAGGAGAGTATTCCACTCTAGCAGTGAAGCCAAAGGCGTGAGCCATGGTGGAGCGTGTGGAAGTAAGAATGTTGGCACAAGTAACCGCAAGCAGGGTGAGATCCCCTGCCGCCGAAACACTAAGGTTTCCTGGGCAACGGTAATCGTCCCAGGGTTAGTCGGGTCCTAAGGCAATGGTGAAAACCGCAGTCGATGGACACAGGGTTAATATTCCCTGACTTCTGTAATATTCGATGGAGTGACGAAGAGTAGTAGTATGAGCCGGTCATTGGATTCCGGTATGTAATTCGCGTGTGGAGGATAGGTAAATCCGTTCTCCTGATTTCAATATCACCATCAGGATTATGTCTAAGTGAGGTACGCCAAAGCGAAGTCATGTGAGCACACTTCCGAGAAAAACTTCTAAGATTAGTATTATAGAACCCGTACCGTAAACCGACACAGGTAGTGAGGTCGAGTAGACCAAGGCGAACGAGTAAGAGATCCCCAAGGAACTCGGCAAATAAGCAGCCGTAACTTCGGAATAAGGCTTCCCCTGTTGTCATTTATTTGGCAATGGGGGCGCAGCGAAAGTTTTCCTGGCAACTGTTTACCAAAAACACAGCTCCCTGCGAACTCGTAAGAGTATGTATAGGGGGTGACACCTGACCGATGCCAGAAGGTTAACTACGGGTGGTGCGATGCTATAGCAATATAGTGCCAAGCTGACCTGTATAAGCCCTGGTGAATGTCGGCCGTAACTATAACGGTCCTAAGGTCCTGTCATTGAGACTTATTCTCGATGATAGGAGGACTGGGACTGTTAGCAGATACGGCTACAGTTTACTGTAGAACAGTTTTTGATAAACAAATTAAACAAATAATCATTACATTTCCAGCTACCTATCGCATAGTAATATGTGAATAGTCCAAACATGATAAACGAGAGACCAACGTCATGGGTCCTACCGATGTTTTTACATCGCGGACTAAGATAGAGTCCTTCTGAGAGGAATAGAAGAGCGAAATTCCTTGTCGGGTAAGTTCCGACGCGCACGAATGGTGTAATGACTGGGAAGCTGTCTCGGGGATTTGCTCGGTGAAAATACAGTACCGGTGAAGATGCCGGTTACCTGCAGTTAGACGAAAAGACCCCGGAAGCTTTACTATAGCTTGGTATTGGGCATGTTTGTATATTACGTAGCATAGGAAGGAGACTTTGAAGCGCCGATTTCGGTCCGCGTGGAGTCGTCAGTGAAATACTTCTTTATATATGGGCATGTTCTAACCCTGACGGAAAAAACGTTAGGGAACAGTGCCTGGTTGGTAGTTTTACTGGGGCGGTATCCTCCTAAAGAGTAACGGAGGAGTTCAAAGGTACGCTAGGCGCGAATGGAAACCGTGCCGATAGTGCAATGGCATAAGCGTGCTTGACTGTAAGACGGCCATGTCGAGCAGGTACGAAAGTAGAACATAGTGAACCGACAATTCGCATTAGATGCGGTTGAAGATTAACGGATAGAAGCTACTCCGGGGATAACAGGCTAGTTCCGCCTAAGAGTTCATATCGACGGCGGAGTTCGGCACCTTAACTTACGTTACAAACGTACATCGGGGTGCCATGCGAGGAATTGCATTAGCCCAACAAACTGTACATTCTCGCAAATGTAGCAGTTGTTGCAAAAAATTTGGCTTATAACGGTGAAGCCCATATACTAAACGCATATGGGTAATACCGTGGGAAGTCTTACTGAATTTGAGCGATCCACGATTATTGGATCATTGCTTGGAGACGGGTATATGAGAATTATACCCGGCAGAGCCGATGCTTTTTTAGAAATAAATCATTCTATAAAAGCAAAAGACTATGTTGATTATAAATACAAGGTCCTTAAAAGACTTTGTGTATCAGGTCCGATGCAAAGAACAACAAACGAAGATCGTGTTGCGTATAGGTTTTTTACCAAACAGCACAGCGATTTAACAGAGATATATCATCAGTTTTACAAAGATAACCGAAAGGAAATCCCAAGAGACTTGATACTCGATCCTGTTATGCTTGCAATATGGTACATGGACGATGGAAGTAAATGTCGCGACCATGATATCTACCTCAATACGCAGCAGTTTTCAATTTCTGAACAAAATATATTGCTTAACAAACTTCGAACGATGCATATCAATGCTCGTTTAAATAAAGATAAGCACTATTATCGAATTAGAATATTGAAAGAAAGTATTGAAACATTCATGAGTATTATTGCTCCGTGGATTATTCCTTCAATGCGATACAAATTGGTAATGACCCCGTAGAGACTGTGTCTGAACTACATTATTCAGACCGAGTGTTCCATATACGGAATGCTAACACGCCAACTCCGACACCATGAGATTACATGGAAGGAAGAAGATATAGTCCGATCCTCTCAGCAATGAGAGCAAATACGACAGCGATGTCGGCTCACCTTATCCCGGGGCTGGAGAAGGTCCCAAGGGTATGGCTGTTCGCCATTTAAAAAGGTACGCGAGCTGGGTTCAGACCGTCCAGGAATTAGTTGCAACAAAAGATTTATCTGCGTTGTTTCTGATTTCTGGATCGTCTGAATCCCGAGGAAATTTTTTAATTATTTTTTACAAAATAATTAACATTGAAAAATATGTTTTAGTCTTTTCGTCTAAGATACTTTATACAGATCCTGCAATTTCTGTATTAAAGTAAAAGATATAATGCCCGTCGTCGCCAAGGCTATGACGGGTAAAAGAGAACCATCTAATTACGGCGGTCGTGTGTAGTGATACACAATGACATGCTCAACTAATATCGGAGAAACCCTCCCACGACCAGTATCGTGTCAGGGCAATTCCGAGGGAACCAGAGACAGTTTAGGGGATTTACCCTGAGCAAAGTCGAAGGGCCCGTAGAGACTACACGTTGAGGTGCTCGAAAGAGTATAAGATATAGTCCATTCCACACAGTAATGTGTGAAAAGAAGCGTAAGACAGGTTGGTCTCCTATCTACTGCAGGCGTCGATGATTGAGGAAATTCGCTTCTAGTACGAGAGGACCGAAGTGAACGAACCTCTGGTGTACGGGCTCTAGCGCCAGCTGGACCGTCCGGTAGCTATGTTCGGAATGGATAACCACTGAAAGCATCTAAGTGGGAAGCCAGTTCCAAGATTAGTCATCATTTGAGGGCCGTGAGAGATGATCACGTTGATAGGCATTAAGTGGAAGCGTAGTAATATGTTGAGCTGAGATGTACTAATTGCCCGATTCCTATTAGGAAATCTGGAAATCATAAAAAAAAACGTTCGTATTCGAATCCACCGTCTTGGTGGTTTGTCGCAGGGGTCACACCTCTTCCCATTTCGAACAGAGAAGTTAAGCCCTGTAGAACCGATGATAGTCTTTCGAGGCAAAAGTAGGTAGCTGCCAGGACAGTGGATTTGAATGCAAAGTAAAAAGCACCAACATAGTTGGTGCTTTTTACTTTGCAAAAGGGAACTGATTTCCATGTTCAACATTCAATGTTGCACACATACCTTTATATAACCTTTATTTTTTCTTCAGATATTCTTTATCGCAGTGGTGTATACTATACACATGAATTGGGGAGTAGTATTACAAATCATAAATGGGCTTATTGTTGCGGCGGGCATTCCGTGGCTTATTGGCGCGCTGATCAGTATTGGCAACAGATTCCACAAACTCGATAGTCTAGATGAATTTGTCCGCAAAGACCTGTATCCTGATTTGAAAAACATCAAGGAAAGACTGGCATTTCTCGAGGGAAGACTAAGCGCCCCAAAAGAAACTGTTTGATATCTCATGCCGCAAATGGGACGGTATGCCTAAATTTGCTATACTAGCAGTACATGAATTGGGCGCAGCGGCGGAAATTGACCTATATGATGATTGTCTTTGCCTTTTTTGGCATTGTGGCTTTTGGCATTTATCATCAAGCCACCAATGTCGCGGCGACCTGTTTCGACCACAAGCAGAATGAAGGCGAAGCGGGGGTAGATTGCGGGGGACCTTGCAGTAACTACTGCTCGTACCAACTGACTGATCCGGTAGTGGAATGGGTACGTGTTTTTCCTGTCACTCCTGGCATCGTTCATGCGGTGGCATATATCCGGCACGGCTATCCTATTGCGGCCGCGCAACATGTCGGCTATGAATTCAAACTGTATGATGACCAGAATAATCTGTTGGCCGATCGTACCGGCACGACCTTTCTCGGCACGGCCGGCACCACGGCCATTGTCGAGACATTGATCCCGATCAATCCCAACAGTACCGTCAGCGTGGCGCGGTTTTCGTTTATCGATCCATTATCGTGGCAAAAAGTTTCTCCGTTATTTTCTCAGGCGGTCATCAATACTGATCATACACTGATTGAATCATTCGAAGCCGGCACGCGTCTGACTGCCGTATTGCAAAATCAATCTCGCTTGAATTTCAGCAATCTTGATGTGGTGGCGCTCTTTTACGACAAAGACGGTAACACTATCACGGCATCAAAAGCGCTGTTGCCTTCATTGCCGGCATTGCAAAGCCAGACCGTGTATTTTACCTGGCCCTACCAGGTTAACAACATTGCTCGCACGGAGATCATTCCGCGCTTTAACCCGTTCACCGCGACTTCTCTATAATGAACGCTTTCAATAGGCAACAATTTGACTGGGTGTTGATCGCCGCCATTGTTCCCATTATTTTGGGCGGATTGGCGACCATGACTTCCTTCAGCACTCATGGAGGGTTTTTCTCGCGCCAAGTGTTATGGGTGGCAGTCGGCGCATTGGTGGCGTTTGCCATTTCACGCGCCGACATGCGTTTCTTGCGCGACTCGCGGTACATCATTCTTTTTTATATCGGTTCGGTGCTGTTGTTGGTGGCGGTGTTATTTTTAGGAAAGACCATCAAAGGCGCAAAAAGCTGGTTCAGTTTCGGCGGGCTGTTTTCTTTCGAACCTGCCGATCTGGTCAAGCTGCTGGTCATCATGGTCTTGGCAAAATATTTTTCCCGTCGCCATGTCGAAATAGCCCGCATCAAACACTTATTTGTTTCCGCTGTATATGTCGTGATACCTATCGTGTTGATCATGCGACAACCGGACTTCGGGTCGGCCTTGGTCATTGCTGGACTGTGGGTCGGCCTGGCACTCATCGCTGGGATTTCAAAAAAACAGATCATCATCATTGCCGGCGTATTAGCAATTATTTTTTCTCTGATGTGGCTGTTTGTCTTCAAGCCGTTTCAAAAAGCGCGTATCCAAACCTTCATCAACCCCACTGCTGACATTCGCGGCCGGGGATACAATGCCTACCAATCGGTCATTGCGGTCGGCAGCGGCGGCGTGTTGGGTAAAGGAGTGGGGTACGGCACGCAGTCCCGATTGAGTTATTTGCCGGAATACCAAACTGACTTCGTCTTCGCGGCCTTCGCGGAAGAATGGGGCTTTGTCGGCGGACTGATCATCATCGCTTGTTTTCTGATTGTCTTATGGCGACTGATCGTGCACGCCCGGCGCGGCGCGTCGAATTTTGAAACGCTCTTTTGCGCCGGCTTCGCGCTACTGCTGTTCGAGCACATGATCGTCAATATCGGCATGAATATCGGCATCATGCCGGTGACTGGTATCCCGTTGCCGTTCATGAGTTATGGCGGCTCCCACTTGCTGGCCGAATGCATCGGATTGGGGATTGTCTTGTCGATGGCGCGCTACGAACGCGCCATGCACCCCGACGACATCAATAACGAATTTGTCGGATATGCCTAATATTGTCAAATAATATCGCTATTGTTTTTAAGGCAGAAAAAGGCTAGAATGGGCGAATTGTAACCAATTATATTTATGCTGAAACGAAGAATTATCGCCATTGTTGTATTAGTAGTCGGTATCGCCCTGGGGTACATGGTCGTTCGCTCTCAGGAGCCAAACTCGCCTCGTATTCTGGCTCATTACCCGTTTCGCTTGGGGCTTGATCTGTCCGGAGGCAGTCATTTGATCTATGAAGCCGATGTCAGCCAGATCTCGGCCAGCGACATCGATACTTCCATGGCATCGGTCCATGACGTCATCGAACGTCGCGTCAACGCGTTCGGCGTGTCCGAACCGGTCGTGCAAGTGCAGAGCGGAGGCTTCGGCGCGACCAACAGTCATCGTTTGTCGGTCGAATTGCCGGGCGTGACTGACATCACCAAAGCTGAAGCCATGATCGGACAGACGCCGTTTCTCGAATTCAAAGTGCAGTCCGACAAACCGATCCCGCAGAACATCGTCATTGGTCCCGATGGCAAAGCCAATACCAATATCGATATCAGCAGCCAATTCGTACCCACCGGTTTGAACGGGAAATACTTGAAGCAAGCGCAGCTCATTTTCGCGCAAGGCACCAACGAACCGACGGTCAGCTTGCAATTCGATGATGCCGGTACCAAGCTCTTCGCCGATATTACCAAAGCTAATGTCGGCAAGGTCGTTGCCATCTATCTCGACGGGCAGATCATCTCCGCACCAGTGGTACGTGAAGCTATCACCAACGGTACCGCCGTTATTTCCGGTAACTTCACTCCCGCGGCAGCGCGCGATTTGGTCAGCAGTCTCAACTCCGGCGCATTGCCGGTGCCGATCCATCTGATCTCGACCGAAACAGTCGGACCAAGTTTGGGCGCCCAAGCCACTCATTCCGGTGTTGTGGCGGCATTGATCGGCTTCATCATTGTCGGATTATTCCTTTTGCTGTGGTACCGTTTGCCCGGTTTAGTAGCGGTCATCGCGTTGGCGTTGTATACCGCCATCACATTGGCTCTCTACAAACTTATTCCCGTGACGCTTTCTGCTGCCGGTATTGCCGGATTTATCATCTCGATCGGTATGGCAGTGGATGCCAACATTCTGATCTTTGAACGCGCGCGTGAAGAACGCTTGCGCGGCCGGGCAGTAAGCGATGCGTTAAGTGTCGGCTTCGAACGCGCCTGGACTTCCATTCGCGACGCCAACATTTCCAGCATCATCATCGCATTCATCTTGTTCTTCTTCGGCAGTTCATTGATCAAAGGCTTCGCGCTGACCTTCGGTCTCGGTGTCATTATCAGCTTGCTGTCCGCCATCACCATCACGCGATTGTTCTTGCGCGCATTGCCCAGCCCGTCGACACGCTTCGGACGATTTCTCTTTAATAGCGGTTTTAAAAAATAAGTCATATGTTTGTCATTCGTTATAAAAAAATATTTATCGGTCTGTCAGTCTTGTTCGTCACGGCGGCATTGATCTCATTGATGGTCTTCAAGCTGCCACTCGGTATTGATTTCAAGGGCGGTTCGGCATTGGAAGTGCAATACAGCGGCGTGCGTCCTCCTACCAGCGCGGTTAGCACCGCCGTCGCCTATGCCGGGTTTGCCCATGCATTGGTACAACCGGTCGGCACTCAAGGCTTCATGATCGAAACGCAAGAACTGACTGACGCGCAGCGTGGCGCATTGCTGAGCGCTACCGCGACCGTCGACCCGACGCAGACCGTTACCCAGACCAGCTTCACTTCCATCGGTCCGTCAGTCGGTACCGAACTGAAACATAAAGCCATCGCTTCCATCATTTTAGTATTGATCGCCATCATCCTGTTCGTGGCCTATGCGTTTCGCAAGGTTTCCAAACCAGTGTCTTCTTGGAAGTACGGCTTTGCCGTCATCATCGCCTTGGTGCATGACCTCATCATTCCCGCCGGCGTCTTTGCGCTACTGGGACACTTCTTGGGCGCGCAAGTCGACACTTTGTTTATCGTGGCATTGTTGACGACACTCGGCTTGTCAGTCGCTGACACTATTGTGGTATTCGATCGTATCCGTGAACACTTGAAGGGATCTTCCGCACATAAGTCATTTCCGGAATTGGTCGGGGAGAGCTTGTCCGAGACATTCGTGCGCTCGATCAACACTTCGCTGGTCGTCTTGGTCATGGTCTTGTCATTGGCTATCTTTGGTCCCGCAACGACAAAATTGTTCGCGATAACTCTCGCCGTCGGCATGTTCTTCGGAACTTACTCATCCATTTTCCTGGCCTCACCATTATTGGTAGTCATGGCTGAATCACAAAAGAAGAAATAGTGCTATAATATTGGTATATGACATGGATAATAATCGCACTTGTAGTAATCGTAATACTTTGGTTTTTCCTTACTTATAACGGACTTATTACTGGTAGAAATCGCGCCGAAGAGGCCTGGGCTGACATCGAAGTGCAGCTCAAGCGTCGCTATGACCTTATTCCTAATCTCGTTAATACCGTCAAAGGCTATGCCGCGCATGAAAGCACTGCATTTGAAAAAGTGACCGAAGCGCGCGCCAAAGCCATCAGCGCACAAGGCACACCGGGTTCAAGCCAAGCCGAGGGGGAACTCAGCGGTACCTTGAAGTCACTCTTTGCCATCACCGAAGCCTATCCGGAATTGAAAGCCAATACCAACTTCTTGGCATTGCAACAAGAGCTTTCCGATACTGAAAACAAGATCCAGGCCGCTCGTCGCTTTTACAATGGCAATGTGCGTGACTACAACACCAAGCTGGCAGTGGCACCTTCCAATATCGTAGCCGGCATGTTTCATTTTCAAAAGAAAGAATACTTTGATCTGGCTGACAATGACGCCGCGCAGCAACCTGTACAAGTGCAATTTTAAGCTTTTGGAACAATGGCTACGCTCTATACCCATCGATCAGAAAACATTACCAAAACATGGATACTGATAGCCATGTTTTTGGTCATTGTGGTCGGGGTGGGATATTTCTTGTCGGCTATCTATCAATCGCCGGACATTCTGACGATCGCCATCATCTTTGCCGTTGGCATGAACATTGCCGGCTATTGGTATTCCGATACTATCGCGCTGTCGATGGCACGCGCCGTGCCGGCCGACGAAGCCACTTATCCATTGCTCAATCACACTGTTGAAAATCTGGCCATCACCGCCGGCTTGCCCAAGCCCAAGGTCTATATCATTCCCGACATGGCGCCTAATGCCTTTGCCACCGGTCGCGACGCCCAGCATGCCAGCATCGCTGTCACCCAAGGACTGCTCGACATGATGAATCAAACGGAGCTCGAAGGAGTGCTGGCGCATGAGATGAGCCATATCGGCAATCGCGATATCTTATTGCAAAGCATGGTGGCGATCTTGGTAGGATTCGTGGCTATCGTTTCAAATATCTTCACGCGCAGTCTATGGTGGGGCGGCGGCATCGGCGGTCGTCGTAACAACAGCGACAGTGGGGGAGAAGGAGGAAATATCTTGGCCATCGTAGGGATTATTTTCATCATCCTTTCACCGGTCATTGCCACGCTCATTCAGTTGGCCATCTCTCGCAAGCGCGAATATCTGGCTGACGCGTCGGGCGCCTTGCTGACTCGCTATCCTGACGGACTTGCCAGCGCATTGCAAAAAATAGCCGCTTACGATCGCCCTATGCTCAGCGCCAACAACGCTACTGCTCATATGTATATCAGCAACCCGTTCGGCAGTCATGCTGCTCGCGGCATCGCTCAGCTTTTCATGACCCATCCGCCGGTCGAAAAGCGCATTGCCGCATTGCGCGATATGGCGATGTAAGTGTTCATGATATCTTCATACAATAAGAGTATAGTTGCATAAACAACAAAATACTGTAAAATCAAAAAAAAATCCCATGAAAAGAATGCTATGTAGCTTAGGACATATTATGTTGATATGTACCGGACTGGCGCTACCAGTCCACTTTTGGAGAAAATATAGAAATTATCCAAATGATCACTTCGTGTGATCATTTTATCTGGAGGATTCGCATAGCGGTCTAGTGCGCTCGCTTGGAAAGTGAGTAAGGTGTCAAAGCCTTCAGGAGTTCGAATCTCCTATCCTCCTCAAAATAGGGAGCACCTGTAAGGTGCGACCATATTTTGAGCGAGTGCATTATAACGAGCGCAGCGCAGTATATAATGCCTCAGAGAAATACTATTACTCCGTCCTAAACGTAATCACCACCACCTCCGGACTATTAAAGAGTCTCATTGGCGGGCCATACGTACCGATACCGTTACTGGTGATAGAAGTCATGTCTTTGTATGGATGCATGCCGTAGTCATAGTCGCCGTAGACCAAACCGGTGATGTAGCGCAATGGCCAAAATTGCCCGCGATGGGTGTGTCCGGAAACGATCAGATTGATACCGTGTTCGTGAGGAGCGACAAAATCTGTCGGCGGGTGATTGATGAGGATGGATGGCTTGGTAGGGTCAATAGAGAGGGAAGCCAATACCTCTGCCATCTCGGGATTTTCCTTGCCGCCATGATACAGCGTGCCGGCGATTTGTACTCCTTCGTATTCGGTCATTTTGTTATCGAGCACAGTTGCGCCGGTCGCTCGCACGGAATTCACAAACATGCTGTAGTCGCCATAGGCCTCGTGATTGCCGGGAGTGTAAAACAGCGGCACTTGCGCGGTCAGTTTCTTCCAAGATGCGGTGATCGGTGCAGTGTCAACAATAGGTCCGTCATAGAAATCTCCCGCATGCAATACAAAGTCTGGTTTCAAGGAAAGAATTTTGTTTACCACCTTATCAGCAAATTTTTTATAATTGACCAAGCCGAAGTGGGTGTCAGAAATCAGGGCAGCTGTTTTGCCATTCCATGAAACCGGAGCATTCGGTAGCGTGACCGTGTAGTGTGTGACGGCGATGCGGGTCGCTTGAATGAAACCGCCGATCGCAGCAGTCAAAGAAAAGATAAGGATGCCCCACGCTACTGCCACCGGAGTATCGTGCCCTGTTATCAAAAATATAATGCTTGTAATCCCTATTATTAGCGCTCCCAGAAAAAAGTAAAAAAATAATCCGGCAATGATATTGATGACGATGTAAGGGAGGCGGCCGACGCGGTTGGCAGTGCGAGTTCCTATTAGGCTTGATATATAGAGTATCGGCACGAACAGTGCGGCAACAAGGATTCCTTTGGCGGGATGGCTGTCAATTTTAAAACCGTAAATATAGATGCGGGCGGTGAAGAAAGAAATAAAAAATACGATCAATATGGCCAAAGTGATAAAAATACTGCGTGAATTCATGGCAACAGTATAGCATTTTAAGGATATGTGGCTGTGCTACACTTATCGATATGGAACCCTACCTCGCCGCTTATAAAGCGTTGAATACCGAACAGAAGCAGGCGGTTGATACTATCGAAGGGCCGGTCATGGTCATTGCCGGTCCTGGTACGGGTAAAACACAAGTCTTGGTACTGCGCATCGCGCATATTCGCAAGCAGACCGATACTCCGGCCGACGGTATTCTGTGCCTGACATTCACTAACGCCGGCGTCAAAGCCATGCGCGAACGCTTGCTGCACTATATCGGAGCGGAGGCGACCAAGGTTAAGATCAGCACCTTTCACAGCTTTGCCATGTCGGTCATCGAGGAATTTTTTACCACGTTGGGGTTTGATAGTGTGCCGACATTGCTCGATACCGCCACCACTGTCGTGCTGTATGACGAATTGCTGCATGCTCGGCAATGGCAGTATCTGCGTCCGCGTTCAAACAGCGCCCTGTTCATGCATGATATCCAGTCCACCATTTCATTATTGAAACGCGATCGCATCAGTCCGGAATCATTCAAGCAACTGGTCATTGAAGATATCGAGCGCATCAAAGATGACCCGGAAAATATTTCCTCGCGAGGAGAAACAAAAGGCCAGCTCAAGAAAGAAGCGGAAAAAAAGATCGAGAGCTTGGAACGCACTTGCGAACTGGCGGATTTTTACCAAGCGTATGAAGACCTGAAAAAAAACAAAACAGTGTTGGACTATAATGATGTGCTGCAGTATCTGGTTGAATTGGTGGAACAATCGGAAGAAGTGCGTGCCACTGTACGTGAACGATTTTTATATGTCTTAGTGGATGAGCATCAGGATTCGAGTGGTATTCAGAATGAATTTCTATCCGTGGTCTGGAAGGATACCGAGCAGCCCAACTTGTTCGTGGTGGGGGATGACCGTCAATTGATCTATGGCTTCGGCGGCGCTTCATTGTCTCATTTCGAGCGATTTTTAAAGACCTTTAAGCCGGTCACGCGCATCACGTTGACGCATAATTATCGTTCTACGCAAACCATTCTCGATGTCGCCGAGCAGCTCTTGCAAAGCAAGCTGGCTGAAGCAAAACTGGTGGGCAATACTGATGAGTCGTACCCGATCACCCTGGTGGAAAGCGATTACGCGCGCGATGAAATCATCGCTGCCGGATTGGATATCAAAAAGAAAATAGCAGATGGGATTTCTGTCGACGATTGCGCCATCCTGGTGCCCAAAAATCGCCAGGTCAAAAGCGCCATCCAGGTATTGCAAGACATGGGACTGCCCGTGGCCGCTTCGGCTTCATTGCGATTGTTTGAATTGGCTGACACGCAGGCGTTTCTCAATGTGTTACGCTGCGTGGCCGATCCATTTGATGCCATCGCGCTCAGTCGCAGCCTGCTTGATCCACTTTCCGGCATAGCCCCACTGACCGGCCACACATTTTTAGCCGCTACTGATCCCAGAAAAATTTCATTGCACACCATATTACAGTCCAAAGAAACTGATATTGCTGTCTGGGGAAATAAACTCAATGAATGGATGACACTGGCGCAAACTGCTGATGCGTATACCGTTGTGCAAGTCGTGGCGGAAGTCTGTTTGTTGTCTACCGCATTGGATGATGAGACGTTGCGTCGTCGCGTTGAGATCATTCGCACGTTGTTGCATGTGGCATTGGCCCAGTCGGAACGCGGCCTGAAAGTTTCGCTAGCTGACTATCTGGCATTCATCGATCGGTTGCAAGCCTATGATGAGGATATTTCATTGGCCGTCTTTGGTGCCGATAAAGGCATAAAGGTGCTGACATTGCACGGCTCCAAAGGATTGGAATTTGACGCGGTCTGGATCGCGCACATGGATGAGCGATCGTTCAATTCTGCCAAACGGCAGGCATTTACGCTGCCTACGACAGTGGAAAAAAGCCTTGAAGCAGAAGACGAAATTGTCAAAAAGCGAGAACTCTATGTCGCTCTCACTCGCGCCAAGCGTTTCTGCACTATTTCATACAGTCGCCATAGTTATGCCGGCGCCGAGCAGCAAGTGGCGCACATTGTCGCGGCATTGCCGGAACAGATGATCGTTCGAGAAAATATCAGCATGACCGAAGATGCTATTTTACAAGCTGATCAAACACTATTTGTTACTTCGCAAAAAATACCGGTCGTCTATGATGTCAAGGAATTGGTACGAGAAGGATACAAAGATCACAATGTTTCCGTGACATTGCTCAATAACTTTTTTGAATGTCCTTGGAAATGGTATTTCAGAAATATCTTGCAATTGCCCGAACCGCAAAATAACTCGCTGCATGTCGGCAATATCGTGCACAAAAATATTGAACATGTGTTGAAAGCTAGTGTCTTGCTTTCGGCTGAAGCGCTGGAGCAAAAAGTCATTAGCTGTGCTCAGATCGAAGCGCGACATGATGAGCGTTTAGCGGCAGAGCTGACCGCCGAAAGCTTGCCCATCGTCATGAAATGGATGGAGCAGTATGTGTCCAGCATCACGCAACCGTTTTCAACCGAACGGGCATTGACCTATCGTGATACTGCATTCCCCGGGCTGACTTTTTTTGGCAAGATCGACTTGGTGGAAGAAGTCATCACTGATGAAGCCCGCGTGACCGACTGGAAAACCGGTAGTGTGAAAACTACGACTGAGATTGAAAAGCCTGATGAAGAAGGCCGCATGTCGTCATTGTTGCGCCAGCTGGTTATGTATTCATTTTTGATCAACGGTGTTAGTAGTGGCAATACGACAGTCAACGAATCACGCCTGGTCTTCCTCGAAGCAAAAAAGGGGGACAAGCATGCCGTGCACACGCGTCGCATCACTGCAACTGATATAGACACCCTGCGACACGATATCACTGACTACATGATCTTGATAGATAGTGGCGAATGGGCCACTCGTCCCTGCCATGCCAAAACATACGGCGAGCACGATACTTGCGAATATTGCGCCATGGCCCACCGCTTCGGCATAGTGTAGGAGCCCGGCTCCTACACTATTCCAGCAGTAGTTTCTTTAGTGATTTTTCTTGATCTTTCCTTTTTAGAATGTCTGCGAGGATACCTTCCAAACCATTGCAGTACTCTTCTCGACTGGCATATTGATCCAATATAATAGAGGTATCGCATATTCCAGTTCTTAAACCTTGATATTCTTGAAGACTCGAAAAAGGTATTTCTTGCATCCACGATTCATTCAAATCAAGATGCACTCTATCGTTAATATTCACATATGCCCCACCGTGCAATAGTTGTTCGTTTGTTTTGATATGAACAGCTTTATATTTTCCCTGAAAAAGCGACCCAGAACGTTTATATTTCTCATTAAAGAAATTAGTATAGCCCGTACCCAGCCGGTGCATGAATTTTTGAATACCGTTTTCAACCAGTGATTTCAGAATAAAATGATAATGATTTTGGTTCAAGCAATACACAATAAACTTAACCAATTTAGGAGCCCGGCTCCTAACAGGGTCTTTGCGAGAATCCCGATAAATACTGCCAATATTTTCTTCGTTGTTAAACAACTCCATGCTTTGCAAAAAACGCAAAGCATCTTGTTTATCGACAAAAATAGAGCGTTTATCAACGCCACGATTGTAAATATGATAGTACTCACCGATAATAATAGGAATTTTTCTCATAATGAGGAGCTTGGCTCCTACGTAAGGATAGCAAATCAGTGGTCAAGAAAATCTAAAGCGTAGGAGCCGAGCTCCTACGACATCTAGGTCAAAAATAAAGGGCTACTAGACACAAGTATCCGACGATAGTCATTCGTTTGAATTTGTGATTTTATGCTCGCGCAAAACATTGAAATATGCTATAATTTCAACATATTTATGGCAAAAGCGGAGAAAAAAACAGACAGTAAGGTCAGTTACGGAGCGGACCAAATCTCCGTCCTGGAAGGGCTTGAACCGGTTCGTCGTCGTCCCGGTATGTACATCGGTTCGACCGGTATTGACGGCCTGCATCACTTGGTCTGGGAGATTTTTGACAACTCTCGCGATGAGGCCATGGCCGGTCACGCCAGCCATATCGAGGTAGTATTATTGCCGGGCAATCGTGTGCGTGTCGTCGACAACGGCCGCGGTATCCCTATCGACATCCACTCCAAGACCAAAGTGTCCGCCTTGGAAACAGTCATGACCACCTTGCACGCCGGCGGTAAATTCGGTGGCGAGGGCAGCGGCTACAAAGTGTCCGGCGGTCTGCACGGCGTCGGCGCGTCGGTGGTGAACGCGCTTTCTATCTACACTCGCGCGGAAGTGCACAAGGACGGTGCCATTTGGATGCAGGAATATTCGCAAGGAAATAAAAAAGCGGCGGTAAAGAAGATCGGCACCACTAAAGATAACGGCACCATCATCACGTTCGAACCGGACACTTCCATTTTTAAAGACACGGTGGACTTTGATTGGAAAACCGTCATCGATCGCCTCCGTCAGCAGGCGTACTTAGTGAAGAAGTTGCGCGTGACGGTCATTGATGCTCGCGAAGTGACGGAAAAATTTGATGCCGATAAGACATTTTGGTTCAAGGACTTGGGGCTTGAAGCGCCTTCGATCACTTATTACTTCGAAGGAGGATTGCAGTCATTGGTACGCCACTACAATGAACGCCAAAAGCAGATCAATCCCACTATTTTTTATGTTGATAAGGAACAAGATACCGTCGGTGTGGAAATTGCCCTGCAGTATATCGATGATATCAGTTCCCGCATCGTGCCATTTGCCAACAATATTTATACTCCGGAAGGCGGCATGCATGTCACCGGTTTCAAGACGGCACTGACTCGTCTGATCAATACCTATGCCAAGAAAAATAACTTGGTCAAAGAAGCGGACGGCGCATTCTCCGGTGATGATGTGCTCGAAGGTTTGACGGTCGTGATCTCTGTTAAATTGGCGGAAATCCAATTCGAAGGACAGACCAAAGCTAAGCTCGGTTCAACGGAAGCTATGGGTGCCACCGCCACAGTCTTTGGTGAAGCCTTCGGACTCTTCTTGGAAGAGCATCCTGATGAAGCCAAAGCCATCGTTATGAAGGTATTGCTGGCATTGCGCGCTCGCAAGGCGGCTAAGGCTGCCAAGGATTCTATCTTGCGTAAGGGCGCGCTGGAAGGCATGACCTTGCCCGGCAAGCTGGCCGACTGCCAGACCAAAGATGCTTCCGAGTCTGAATTGTTCATCGTGGAAGGAGACTCGGCCGGAGGCACGGCCAAAATGGGACGTGATCGTCGCACGCAAGCTATCCTGCCATTGCGCGGCAAGATCTTGAACGTTGAACGCGCGCGCCTCGATCGCATGCTCGGCTCGCAAGAGATCAAGAACCTGGTCATCGCCATGGGCACCTCTATCGGCGACACGTTTGATCTGGACAAGATGCGGTATCATAAGATCATCATCGCTACTGATGCCGACGTTGACGGTTCTCACATCACGACATTGATCCTGACATTGTTCTATCGGTATTTCCGACAAGTCATTGACGCGGGATTCATTTATATCGCGTTACCGCCGCTCTACAAGATCAAAAAAGGCCGCGAGCTTTTCTATGCGTACACTGATCAAGAAAAAGAAGCGATTATAAAAAATATTGGCGGCGGAGTAGTGCAAGAGATCGATGACTCGGGCGAAGCACACGACGATACCGAGGACAGCGAAGAAGAGGAAGAAACCGTGAAGGCAAAACGAGCGGCCAAGATATCCATCCAGCGCTATAAAGGTCTGGGTGAAATGAATGCGGATGAATTATGGGAAACGACCATGGATCCGTCCAAGCGCGTCATCAAGCAAGTCGTGATCGACGATGCCGAAGAAGCCAACAAGACCTTCGACATCCTCATGGGCTCCGAAGTCGCTCCCCGCAAATCCTTCATCCAATCCAACGCCAAGATGGC
>JAYVMR010000030.1:0-8882 GCA_043758875.1 Candidatus Nomurabacteria bacterium
CGTTAAGAGCGTTACGAATTATCGTAATGCTCTTTTTTATTTCACCAATAGTTCCAATGCATTGATGCTACTTTTTATATAATCACTACTCCTAACAAGTTCTGAAAGCCACGCAGTGGGGTCACAAATAAAAAAGGTTCAAGTCTTTTAAACTTGAACCTAGATATCAAATACTATATCTTCCATTTTACTCCAATCGACCTCGGCACTTTTCCTTACTTCTTCCTGTTTTTCTTTGATCTCTTCTATCTCCTTTATCATTAAGGGGTGACTGTAATTATGGTTATGCCATTCGTTCCAACCAGCGTTGAAAATGCCGTTTTTAACCTCTTTTGATTCAGGATCAAGCCACCAATAGCTAATTGTGTAATAAAGTATACCGTTTTTGTATACATCTTTAGACTTAGGAGGATTATCCTTATCTAACCTTTGAGATTTTTTCATGTTTTTAGGTTTTTACAACTCTACTAGAGTTTTGAAAGAAAGTACACTTGATAGCAAAAATCTTCCTCTTATAAAGAATTTCTAAGGAGGGGTCTGACCCCCTAGTACCTAATGACAATCTTGTTTAAAAATGGTAGGGTACATATAGAGCCCTGCTGTCATTGATTGTGATCTTTTGTTTCCGTTTATTTAGCATTAAAAAATATTTTTAAGAAAATTCATGAAAAAAATTAGTATCCTCACAAAAATCACCGTGTTTGTTGTATCGGTATTTGTACTGAGCGCTCCTCTGACTGCCAGTGCAGCAACGACCCCTTCTTTAGCATCGGCCGCTAGCTACGGTATCCTTTCCAGTACCTACACCAACACCACACCAGGAACTACGGTCAATGGCGATGTAGGATTTACCACTCCACCGGTAGTAGTACCGGCCGGCGTGCATACCTTTTATGGATCCGGTGCGCCCTATGCGGTAGCGGGCACCAATCAAGCCAGCGCGTTGGCAGACATCAATAGTCAAGCGTGTACCTTCACGTTCGCGCCGGGGGCGATCAACCTTTCTACCGATGCCACGCACGGTACCATCGGCGTGTATACACCGGGGGTGTATTGTACCTCTGGACCAGGAGCAGCCTCTATCGGCACTGCTGGCATCACACTCTCTGGTACCGGCACATTCATTTTCAAAATTAACGGCGCGCTCACTTCTGTAGCAAACTCTGCCATCACGCTGCAAGGCGCATCTGCGTGTGATGTATTGTGGGCACCGACGCAAGCCACCACCTTGGGGGCGAATTCCACTTTTGCCGGCACAAACATCGATGCTTCTGGCATTACGCTGGGCAGTATGGTGACATGGGTAGGTCGCGCTTTGGCTTTTGGCGGCACGGTCACGACCGACACGGACACTATTAGTGTGCCTTCATGTACTGCTCCAAGTGTCATTTCAGGCGGAGCAGGGAGTGCTGGCGTTATCACTGGCGGCTGTCTTTGGACTGGCCCGAATGCCTGTAGTTCATATGGTATAACTCAACCTGGCACCACACCTCTTACCACCACAACCACAATAGTATCTCCAACAATCATTGTTCCTCCTGTTAAAATAGCCGCTATCAAATTACCGAATACCGGTTTGGCGCCACGTGAGCAGACCTCTCAATCGGTTACCTTACTCCTTGCCGCCATTTCACTTATTTCATTGATCATATTACTCGCAGGAAAAAAACAAACACGTTGAGCATTCTATCGTATCGAAAAATAATCCTCGTCATTTTTATCGGCTGTACCATTTCGCTTGGTGTAGGGCTGTATGCACGACTGAAACATCCAAAAAGCGAGGTGGTGCAGGCGGCACTACAGGTCCCTGTAGTACTATCGATGCATTTAAACATTCCGCGTATCAACGTCAATGCCGCCATTGAATCCGTCGGCGTTACGCCTGAAGGCGCGATGGGTGCCCCGCAAGGACCGGCTGATACGGCCTGGTTAAATCTCGGAGCAGTGCCAGGAGCAGTCGGCACGGCCGTCATTGACGGTCATTCCGGTTGGGCACACAATACGCCGGCCGTATTCGATAACCTGCACCAATTACAGAAAGGGGACAGTATTATTGTTACCGACGCGCGCGGTGTCGCCATTACTTTTATCGTCCGTGAGATGCACAGTTATGACCCTACAGCCGATGCTGCCGCGGTCTTTACCTCAACGGACAACAAATCTCACCTCAATCTTATTACCTGTGCCGGTGATTGGAACCCCGTCCTTAAAACCCACTCGCAGCGGCTGGTAGTCTTCGCGGATAAGAAATCATAATCTTGAAAATAGGGTCAGACCCTCATTTCCTATTTTCGGTGTTATACTATCAGTATGAAAAGACGGTATGTGGGGCTTATATTTTTCGCGATCGTGGGGCTGGTATTGTGGGGCATGGTGCATGTCATCGATGTCAATACGCCGACACTGCGTCCTTCATCACAAAATGATGCGGTGCCGGCTCTTGTGCCAGGAGCGGGGCAGTGATGATTGACAAGTCAGTAGTAATAAAAGTACAGTATATAGTATGAGACACTCTCCACCATCAAAAACTATTTTAGTTGTCATAGTGTTGCTGGCCTTGGCGGTGATCGGTATTGTTTTTTATCTGCATCGCGGCACCAGCGGCCTGGCAGTGCATCCCGTGCCCGAAACTGTGGTATTGCCGACGCCCGGACAATGGCCGTCCACTGTCTTGCGTGACCAAACGGTTACTGATAACAGCAATTACTACACCGTTTCCGCCGCTTATCCCGTGACTAATGACACCGTTATCAACAATTATTTCCAATCCTTCGTTAATGACAGTATCGCGCAATTCAAAGATGATATTTCCTGGGCGGCGCCGACACCGGGCAGTGCCGCGCCGAGCACACCACCAGCATTATCATTGAGTATCAAATATACCGAGCATAAGACCGTTCGCGCCGACAACTTTGTGTTCTCGACCACTACTTATACCGATGGGGCGCACGGCCTCGAAAGCACCAAGACGTTTTCTTTTTCTCCGACCGGGCAGCAAGTTGCCGTGGCATCGCTTTTCAGTAACGGACTGGATGGCTTAAAAACCATCGCGCCCTACGTCAAAGCGCAATTGGTCCACAGTCCCGGTGCTGATGCCACTATGATCGATGCCGGCACCGCGCCGACCGTCGATAACTACCAGAGCTTTACCATTGAAGACGATGGCATCATTTTTATTTTCGATCCGTATCAAGTCGCGCCGTATGCCGTCGGTCAACAATCCGTCCGAGTGCCATTGAGCGTGTTCAGTGATATCGCCAGCAAGGATATCTTCACTACTCGTTAGTGCGTTCGATCGGACTGATGTCCACCAACAGCGGTTCGATGTCATTGCTTGAGCCGGTGATGCGCATGACATCCTTGTCCACCTTTTTCAATTCCTTGCCGGCATTGCTGTAATGATTGACTACCGTGCTCAATGAGCCGCCGAGCTTGTTGTGATATTCCTCGTAGGCTTTCATATGCTTGCCCAATTCTTCCACGCGTTTGACGATATCCTTGGCGCTCTCTTCGATCTGCATGGCGCGCAATCCTTGCAAGACGGTTTGCAGATAGGCCAGGAAAGAAGTCGGGGAGACGATGATAACTTTCTTCTCGAATGCGTATTGCACCAAGTCTTGCGTATTGACCTTGATACTGCCGACTTCGGCTACCAATAAATCATAGTAAATAGATTCGTGAGGAATGAACATGAAGGCGAAGTCCAGGGTGTTTTCGGCCGGGCGGATGTATTTTGACGTCTCGTCGATGCGCTTCTTGATGTCTTTGCGGAATTCATTGACGAAGGCCTCGGGGTCAGTGCCGTTCTGATTGGACTCGATGATGCGATTATAATTTTCCAATGAAAACTTTGAGTCGATCGGGATGATCTTGTCCTTGACCATGACCACCGCGTCGACGATCTCGCCATTGACAAATTTATATTGCGTTTGGAATGTCTTGGGCGGTAAGACTTTTGACAGGATCGTTTCCAGATAGTATTCGCCCAGGATGGTGCCGCGCTGCTTGGGGTTTTTCAGAATGTCCTGCAGATTGCGCAATTGGTCGGCGAAGTTCAAGACTTGCTTGTTGCCTTCATCGAGACGGGTCAATCGCTCGGTGATGTCGCTGATGATATTGGCCGACTGCGTCGACTGATGCATCATTGACTCGCGGATGCTTTTTTCCGATTCGCCCAATTTCTGGTCGACGGTTTTTTGCAATTCCGACACTTGCTGCATCAATAATTGAAAGCCTGTACCATTGTCGGCGGGAGGAGTCTGTTTGCTATTTTTAGTGGTGAGATAGACCACAATGCCACCGACCAGTATTCCTGCCAAGATATAAATAATTTCCATATTACTGCACGTATTTTTCTAATGTATAAATCCAGTCGGTTTCATCCTTGTCGCTCTTGCGTTTCTGGTCCAGCAGCCAGGACAGATAGCCGATATCAAGGGTGGCAACTTCGGCCACGGTCTTGCCGTTGTATTTGCCGAAATTGATAGTCTTGATGGCCAACGGTTCGGCGGTGATCTCCATCATTTTCTTGAGCGCAGTGGCTTCATCGCAACCCCATTTCTTCATGGCCGTCTCGAGCTCGTATTCGAACAATTTTTCCAAGACCAAGACATCGGCCAACGCTTCATGGGCCGCGACATCAAGCTCGATATCAAGAGCATACCGCAGGTATTGCAGTTTGTGCATGGGAAATGTGCCTTCGCTGTCGAGCTCGCGAATGGTCTTGAATGAGCACAATAGGTTTTTGATAATGATGCCGTCATTTTTTAAGATCTGGTCGTCAAAAGCAGCATTGTGCGCGACACAAATAGTATCGCCATCTTCAAACAAGGCTTTGAGACTTTCGTATTCGGGAGCGTCCTTAAATGCGGGACGATCAGCGACCATTTTGTTTGAAATATGATGAATGGCGGAACATTCGAAAGGGATAGGGACGGGCGGCTTGTATAGTGCATCCACGATCGGCTCCGCAACCCCGCGTTCCTTGATCGCCAACTGGCACAAATAGTCCGCCACGCCATTGCCTGTTGTTTCCGTATCAAAAAAGATGATTTTCATGGCTACATTGTACCATGCTATAATTTCAGCATGACTATTGCTACAGAAGTACGGGAAAATATGAAACAAGCCATGCGAGAGAAGGATCAAACTGCATTGGGTACCTATCGGGGAGCGTTGACAGCTTTTATGATGGAAATGGTGGCCAATGGCAAAACACCGCAAGATGAAGTGCCTGATGATATCGCTCTGAAAGTCATCGTCAAATTGATCAAGCAGCGCAAGGACGCCATTACGCAATTTGAAGCCGGAGCGAGGTCTGACCTCGCTGAAGAAGAAAAGGCGCAGCTGGCATTATTGGAAAAATTCCAACCGGCGCAAATGAATGAAGCTGATATCCGCGCCATTGCCGAGAAGAAAAAAACCGAACTTAATATCACCGACAAATCCAAGATCGGCATCCTGACCGGCGCCGTCATGAAAGAAGTAGCCGGTGCTGCCGACGGCAGCACCGTCAAGGCTATCGTAGAATCTCTTTTCTAAGGTTAAACCTTCGAAGGTTTAACCTTAGGAGGTTGGCTTCAAAAATACCCATTGTCTGCTATACTAATGTCATGATATTACTGCGTTGGTTTATTACGACATTGGCCATATTCGCGTTGCCGTTTTTCGTGGCGGGGATTTCGGTTTCTACTATTTTGACGGCGATATTGGTGGGAGCGTGTTTGGTCTTCATCAATATGGTCATCAAGCCCATCGTTGGCATTTTGACCCTCCCTTTAAATATCCTGACATTGGGATTGTTTTCCATCATCCTGAACGGCGCATTCTTCTGGTTCGTCGCGCAGATCATCAAAGGCTTTACGGTTGCCTCATTCACCGCCGCCATCATTGGCGCACTGGTCATTTCTATTATCAACTGGATCATCAGCCACTTCATCGATTAATATGGAAGCCACTCCCGACCTTGCCGCATTTCGCCGCGACTTTTTTGCTCTGACGGACAAAGCCGAGCATATGGTCATCACTTCGCACTATTCTCCGGATGATGACTCTATCGGTTCCGTCCTTTCGGTCTACACCATACTGACGACTAGGTATCCCGCCAAAGACATTCGTATTATCTATACCGGCGCATCGAGCGAACGCCATGATGTGTTTTCTCAATTTGAAAAAATAGAATTCGTTGATGATGTCGGCAATCACCTCGAGGGTGCCGACCTCTTGATCATGCTCGATGCCAGTCAATATGCTCGTTTTTCAAAAGTGCCTGAACAATTACAGAAGGTCCCCCAGACCATTGCGATTGATCACCATGCTTCCGCTCCCGATGTGTTTACGGTATCGCTAGTGGTGCCAACTTTTTCTTCCAATTGTGAACTGATCTATCGCGCGTTGGATGTAGAAAATATGCTGACCAAACCATTGGCAGAATATTTCCTGCTCGGCATTCTCGGCGACACTGGCAATTTCGCCTACGTCCGACCCGATCAATCCGACGTATTTACCGTGGCGAAAAAACTCGTCATGACTATCGGCACTTCTATCGATGCCTTTCGCGCGCGCTATGGCGGTATACCTAAACGCATCATTCCGCTGTTGCAAGAGTTAGTAAAAAACACCACCTATGCTACTCTGTCAGACTGGCCAGATTTTCAATACAGTTATATCGATCGGTCAGTAGTGCAAGCAGGGCAGTACACCGATGAAGACATGAGTGCTGCCAGTCACATATATATGGGACAGTATCTGCCCCGCGTGCTGGGTTATGGCTGGGGTTTTGTGCTCACTCCTCGCAGTGACGGCGGCGTGCGCATGTCCGGACGGTCATTAGGGAACAGTGTCAATGTGCGTGATATGCATGAACGGTTAGGCATCGGCAGTGGCCACGATCGGGCAGCCGGCGGTAATTTCAAAAAGGAAATAGTTGACCGTGAGCCAAAGCAGTGTATTGTAGAGGTACTGAAATGGATGGAGACTAACGCTCCACTTATGGAATAAGAGATATATGGCATTTTTAGACGAAATAACAATTGAAGCCAAAGCCGGCAACGGCGGAGACGGCGTGGTGCGATGGCGCCGCGAAAAATTCATTGCCAAAGGGGGGCCGAATGGCGGTGATGGCGGACGCGGCGGGCATGTCTACATCAGAGCGGTGCGCAGCTTTCGCGTGCTTGACCAATATCGCAGCCGCAAGGAATTCTTTGCCGAAGACGGCGCGCCAGGCGGCAATCGCAGCTATACCGGTGCCGATGGCGACCGTTTGACGATTGATTTCCCGGTCGGCTCAGTGGTGACCAATGTCACGACTGGTACCGTCTACGACCTCAACAAAGAGGGAATGGAGGTCAAGATCCTGACCGGCGGCTCCGGCGGTCATGGCAATGAATATTTCAAAAGCTCCACCAACCAGGCGCCCGACAAGGCGACCAAAGGCAAGCCGGGAGAAGAAGCGCAACTGCATGTCGTCATCTCGCTCATTGCCGATGTCGGACTGATTGGCTTTCCCAATGCGGGCAAGTCCAGCCTGTTGAATATCATCACCAATGCCCAAGCCAAAGTCGGCGACTATCCGTTCACCACGCTTGATCCCAACTTGGGAGACTTGTACGGCTACATCATCGCCGACATTCCCGGATTGATCGAAGGCGCCCATGAAGGCAAGGGATTGGGCCACAAATTCTTGCGTCACATTTCCAAAACAAAAGTCGTGGCGCATTTGGTGTCATTCGAGCAGCCCAACATGATGAAAGCCTATGAGACCGTGCGCCATGAATTGGAAAAGTATGAAGGTAACCTCGAGCAAAAAGAAGAAATTATTCTGCTGACCAAAACTGATACGGTATCCCCGGAAGTAATAGCCGACACGGTAAAGAAATTTAAAAAAACAGGCAAGCCGGTATTTGCCGTGACCTTGTTCGATGATACGACGGTCAAATCGTTTCAAGACGAGTTGGTAAAATTTTTGAAGAAGGAATAAAAAAACCCTGTGATGCATCACAGGGTTTTTTGTTCTTCTTTCTTTAATGTTTTTAGGTAGCATACACCGGATTCGGCAGGAAATTTTGATCATCCGTTAAATACGCCAAGCGACTACTGACAAGATCTCTTGTTTTAATCGCATTGGTTCTTTTGGGAATGGGAGGGACATGACTCAATGTAATGTCTCCTTCTTGGTACTCAGCAAACATCTCTACGATTTCGCTGTGAATCCGGCTGTGGTTTTTTGGTAATGTGCTCATAAAGAAAGTATTTTGTTTTGTTTTGTTTAATCCTACTCCTTTCCTTTAAACAGTCAAGAGCGCATCAATCCTCGTCTTCGTCATCATCAGTGAGGTCTTCATAGATGGTGGGTAGGTCGGGGTGTTCATCGTCGCCATTAAAATGGTCATCATCGTCTTCCAGTTCATTTGGGTCGTGGCTCATATTTTTTTTGTTTATTTTAGCACACAAGTATTTTTAAAAAAATCATGTATAATCATTTTCATGAGTAAAACCTACTATCCGGTCATTGGTTTGGAAATCCATGCGGAATTGAACACCCAGAGCAAGATGTTTTGCGCCTGCAAGAATGACCCTGATGAGACCGGCCCCAACGTCAATATTTGCCCTATCTGCATGGCCCATCCCGGCACCTTGCCGGTGACCAATAAGCAGGCGGTGGAGCATGTCATCAAGGTCGGCTTGGCGCTCGGCGCGACCATTGCCGACTTCACGGAATTCGACCGCAAGAATTATTTTTATCCGGACATTCCCAAAGGCTATCAGATTTCCCAATATAAATACCCGATTGTGTCCGGTGGCGCGTTGAACGGCTTCGGCATTACTCGCGTGCATTTGGAAGAAGACACGGGTCTCTCAAAGCACGACCGTGGTGACTTCAC
>JAYVMR010000031.1:0-9127 GCA_043758875.1 Candidatus Nomurabacteria bacterium
CCCGATTGTGTCCGGTGGCGCGTTGAACGGCTTCGGCATTACTCGCGTGCATTTGGAAGAAGACACGGGTCTCTCAAAGCACGACCGTGGTGACTTCACGTTAGTTGACTACAATCGCGCCGGCGTGCCATTGATGGAATTGGTGACCGAACCGGTCATTCATTCTGCCAAAGACGCCGCAGAGTTTGCCAAAGAATTGCAACTGCTCTTGCGCACATTGGGCATATCCGAAGCCAATTTGGAAAAAGGCGAGATGCGCGTCGAGCCGAACATTTCCGTATCCGATGAACAAGGGAAGTTTGGTACCAAAGTGGAAGTAAAAAACCTGAACTCGTTTCGCAGCGTCGAGCGCGCTATCGAGCATGAGCTGGCTCGCATGATCGCATTGCATGAAGCCGGTCGCGCCGATGAGATCGTGCAAGAGACACGCGGCTGGGATGAGAACAAGCAGACGACGTTCTCGCAACGCTCCAAGGAAAATGCCCATGACTATCGGTATTTCCCGGATCCTGACTTGCCAAAAATGAAATTGCACAGCGCCTTTGCCATTGATGAGATAAAAAAAGCATTGCCGGAACTGCCGTGGCAGAAGCGCGAGCGATACGCGAAAGAGTTTGGCATCAAGGAAAATGATATTGAACTGTACGTTTCCGACCCAACTTTATCGGCATACTTCGAATCCGTCGTTGAGGGCAAAGATGCCGCATTTGCTCAGATTGCTTCCAACTATCTCAGTACTGACACCCTTGGCTTGTTAAAAAAAGATTTGGGAGCTAAGCTCCCAAATCAGGAGCACTTCCGCGAATTGATAGAAATGGTCATGGCGGGAGAAATTACTTCTCGCGGTGCCAAGGATATTTTGGCAGTCATCGTGAAAGATCTTGAGGTCGGACCTAAAGATATTGCGGAAAAGGAAGGTTTATTGCAGCAAAATAATGAGGATGATCTGAAGCCGATAGTCGCGCAAGTCATCGCCGAAAATGCGGCCATGGTCGCGCAATACAAGGAAGGCAAGGAAGCAGTACTGCAAGCACTGGTCGGCATGGTCATGAAAGCCACCAAGGGTAGCGCCAATCCCGCTATCGCAACCAAGCTGCTGAAGAAAATGATGTAATAAAATAACCCCGCTACTGCGGGGTATTGTTCATGTTCTTTAAATAAAATTTTAAGATAATTTGCGGACCATCATGGTAAACCTTTATTTCAAGCATGTCTTCAAAGTAAGGAGCGCTGTTTATGCTGTATCGAATAAATTTTGCCTGACTGATATCCAATCTTTCTAAATGCTTTTTACTTACGAGCACCACAGCGGCGTGGCTTTGGTCTGTAATGTAATGCCGATACACTGCATTGCAGATGCGCTCAAGCAAGGTCGCTAGTTTACCGGGAGAGATCTGAGTCCGCAGCATGGCCGTTACTTTTGGCAGCTTAGTAAGCCTTTCCATAATAATGGTGCCAAATCGATCGAAGAAATTTTTCTTGAGGTTTTCCAGGTACAGTTCCTTATTTTCAATACTTCCTATCAGGCTGTGGGCAAGGCAAGTATTTTTAATGAATTCTTTTGACCAATCGGCATGGGTTACCTTGAAATCTTCAAGGTCCAAGATAATAGCTTTGCTCATGTGTTATTGAATTATAGTGTTTCTTTTACCTTACTATAAAACTTTTATATGTCAATTATGATATACTGTGCCCATGGATACAACAACAAACGGCACTATCAAAGTCGCCATCAACGGATTTGGACGCATCGGTCGAGCATTTTTGAAAATTGCGTGGTTGCGCCCCGAGATAGAGATCGTGGCGGTCAATGACCTAGGCACATTGGAAAGCTTGGCCTATCTCTTGCGTCATGACACCGTCTATCGTAATTGGGATCACGATGTGCAGATTGTTGACGGTGGACTTTCGATTGATGGCAAGATGGTGAAGTTCGTTTCCGAAAAAGATACGACGAAATTGCCGTGGAAAGACCTGGGTGTCGATGTAGTCGTCGAGTCGACAGGGCTCTTCACTTCATATGAAAAAGCGCACTTTCACATCGCTGATGGTGCCAAGCGTGTTGTCATCTCGGCTCCGGCAAAAGACGAAGCTGGCGCGCAACAGGCGGCCACTATCTTGCTCGGCGTCAATGAAGAAAAATTTGGCACCTGCGATATCACTTCCAATGCGTCTTGCACGACCAACGCTTCCAGTCCATTGATCGGCATCATGCATGAGGCGATCGGCATTGAAAAAGCTATTTTGAATACGGTGCACGGCTATACCGCTTCACAGTCATTAGTGGACGGCCCAAGCAAGAAAGATTTGCGCGAAGGACGTGCCGCCGCGCAAAACATCGTGCCAAGTTCTACTGGTGCGGCGATTGCCGTGACACAAGCCTACCCGCAACTGACGGGACTTTTTGACGGTATTTCCATCCGCGTACCGGTACCGGCCGGCTCCATCGTTGATGTGACCTTCATCGCCAAGCGTCCGACCACCGCCGAAGAGGTCAATGATATTCTTACCAAAGCCGCCGCTGACCCTCGCTGGGCCGGAGTGTTCTCTGTCACCACTGAACCACTGGTCTCCAGCGACATCCTCGGCAACCGCCACGCTTCCATCGCCGACCTGGCCATGACCCGCGTCGTCGGCGGCAACCTCGTCAAAGTCATGGGCTGGTACGACAATGAAATGGGGTATACATATACTTTGGTAGACCATGTTATTAAGACTGGAAGAACTATTCAGAAATAATACCTATATAGATAATACAAAAAGCCCTCAATTGAGGGCTTTTCTTGAGTTCAAACTCTAACCGCAACACTCTATAGTGTTGGATATGAAGAAAAAACAGTTTAAACACTTCTCTCAACGAGAACGAGAAACAATCAGTCGCAGACTTGCCGCAGGCGACAGCCTGCGAGCAATTGCACAAAGACTGCATCGTCACCCCTCGACCATCAGCCGGGAGCTGCGCAAGAACAACATGACACCGAAGACCTATTGGGCAATAGATGCTGACTTCAAGAGCGATGTCAGAAAAGAGCACCCGAAGCGGCCGAAGAAAATTCTCAACGATGATATATTGCGGGAATACATCCACGAGCAGTTGCGACTGAAGTGGTCTCCCGAACAGATTGCGAAACGAATTAAAATTGCGTATCCTAACGACATGACTATGCGTGTCAGCCACGAAACTATTTATACCTATCTATATTGTCTCCCTCGTGGCACCTTGAAAAAAGAGCTGATGGAACATCTCAGACGAGAACGCAAGGAGCGACAGAAGCGCACTGCGCTGCACAAGATGCGTCGTGTGATTCCTGATATGGTCAGCATTTCAGAGCGACCACTCGAAGTTGCGGACCGTATCGTTCCCGGACACTGGGAAGGCGATCTCATTGTTGGCAAAGGACACAAGAGTGCCATCGGCACTCTTGTTGAGCGGACAACTCGAACCGTTATCCTGGTGCCTGTGAAAGCAAAAGATGCTGCAACAGTACGCAAGGCATTTGAAAAAGAATTGCGTACGGTGCCAAAGCAAATGAAACGCTCTATGACGTACGATCGTGGCATGGAAATGTTCGAACACAAGCTGTTCACCAAGCATACCAAGATGAAAGTGTATTTTGCCGATCCATACAGCCCCTGGCAGCGTGGCACCAACGAAAATACTAACGGACTAATTCGACAGTTCTTTCCGAAAGGCACCGACCTTTCGGTACATTCGAGAAAACATATCAAGCATGTGCAGGATCTGCTTAATGGCAGACCACGAAAAGTACTCGGATTTGAAACACCATATGAGGCATTTAATAGATTAATTAATTGAGTGTTGCGTTAGCAAGTTGAATTCGCCACCTTCGTTCTATTGACTTTTTTAAATTATTGTGATATTATAATAAAAATATTTAAAAATTAAATCACATGAAAAAGATCCTTCTTTCTGTTTTTATCGCAGCACTTATTTTTGCGGGCATGGCCATTTATGCTTCAAGACCAGTTAAACATATTGGCGTAATTAGTAAAAAACTGTCATATTCAGAACTTACCCCTGAAGAGCAGGAAAACTCAAAAATGTTATTTGACGGTGATTACTATGTTGAAGTAGTAACTGTTGGCGACAAAAAATGCCATGCTGTTGTCACTGCCGGTAATATCAAGAACATTGCTGATAGTGTTGGACTTAGCGGAAGTGGCGGTAAACATCCGTTTTTAATGGTTCGGTAAAAAATCTGAACTTATGCCGACCTTATTTTATTATAGGGTCGGTTTTTTGTTGCTATAGGAAAGAATCGTTGATAACATGAAAATAATGAAAGAGGAAACCTTAGAAAAACTAAAGAGACAAACACTGGTAGCTTCAAATGCTTCCTCAATGCGCTTGTCCGGTGTAGAAGTCACTGATGAAAAAGTCGTGGAAATATTAGAAAATAATAAAAGCAAATAGTAGGGGAATAATGAATAAAGATTTTGCAGAGTGGCATACTCAAAAAAGTGATCTACAGGAAAACAAGGAGCGAGCATTTTTTCATGTGCGGGAAATTTGGTTTGCTACTCTTGGATTAAACGTCGGCTTTGAACAAGACGGTCGCGGTGATAAGTTTTTACGACCAGTTGTTGTTTTGAAGAAATTCAATAATGAAGTGCTCTGGTGCATACCGCTGACGAAAAATGAAAAGAAAGGTAAGTACTATTTTCCATTCACTTTGAATGAAAAAATTAGTACAGCAATTCTTTCTCAGATCAAGCTTGTTGATTCAAAGCGCTTGCAGTACAAGATCGGCGATATTGCTGAGAAGGATTTTGATGAGCTAAAAGAAAAGCTCAGACAATTGCTTGCCTGAGCTTTTCTTTATTTATACCCCTTGCGGGGAGGGCCGAAGCCATTTGTACTTAGAGTATAGCTTAAGCTCATATTAGAAGTCAATATCTCCCAAAAGAGTCACTACTTGTCCTTGTTGCTATGTAAAACTCTTCTTGGTACGATGTGACTAGGTGAGCAGCGGAGCTTTTCGTAAGAATTTATATGATAAAGGCGACATGGTACGACAACGAAATGGGGTATACGCACACCCTCGTTGACCACGTCATCAAGACAGGGAAGACGATATAAAGATTGTTTTTACAACATTTGACTATTAATGTCAATAATGCTATTATCTAGATAGCTCGACGTCAGAAAATTATATCGGCTTGCTGCGGACATCTATAAAATGATGTACTAATGAGCGAAATGACTTCGGTCTGCCGTCGCTCCGAGCTAAATAAAAACACCACCGCAAGGTGGTGTTTTTATTTTTTCTTTCTTTCCCTAAAGTGAATAGATATAATTTCTAACCTGTCCCCGGTATGTTCAAGTACAATACGGAGTTGTGGTTTTCCAAGATGTGAATAATCTTTGGTATAGAGATGTTTTGGAGGCCTTAGTTCATATGAATCAAAATCCGTTACGGTTTCTTTAATTGAATCTATGGCAAAACAAAGGTTTTCGATTATTTGCTCCGGTGAATGTCGCTTTCGAAGCTCGTATGTCCTGCTTTCCACAAAATGCTTCAATGCTTTTCGGGAGATATAGACTCTCACCATATCATGAGGATGGGGAAGATGGATTGATTTTCGTATTGTGCAAACTCGAAGAAGTTCCAAGTGCTTATTAATAAAGTTGCCGGGCTCAAGCCCAGCATACAAACTTACCAATTTCTTTATATGAGCCAATCTTCTTGGTGTACTAGTTCCCATAGGTCTATTATACTCTGATTGCCGCACTAGTCCTTTATTTGAATAGTTATACACTAGCTATATAAAATACTGCCTGCTAAAATAAGGGCGGAAGGAGACTTTTAGTAATAATGAGGGAAATATATGGAAAACATGGACGATAACATCAAAAAAATAGTAGTAGAACACCCTGAAGGTGGCACAGAAGTGGCTTTTGGTGAAGATCAGCAACTTAAAGAAAGCCGTGATACGTTAGAAATGGAACACCTTGCGGCACTACAAGCCAACGATGAAAATAAGGCTAAAGAAATAGAAGTAAAAATAAATGAAATCAATGAAAAATTGGGGTGGGACGAGGAAAAGCTCGCCGCATAATATATGAGAATCCACCTTGCCACCGATCATGCCGGGTTTCAACATAAAGAAGCCGTCAAAGAATACCTCATCTCCCAAGGGCTTGAGGTTATTGATCATGGCGCGGTGACGTTTGATGGACGAGATGACTATCCGGACTTTATCGCGCCGGCGGCGCAAGCAGTCGGTGTCAGCGGCGCGCCAATGGAAAGCGATGGGCGAGTGTTGACCAGTACCGATGTCGGCATTATTTTCGGCGCATCAGGACAAGGCGAAGCCATGGTGGCCAACCGCATGCCCGGCGTGCGTGCGGCAGTGTACTATGGCGGACCGGTGGATATACTGACGCTGTCTCGCGCGCACAACAATGCCAACATACTTTCGATCGGCGCGTCATTTGTCACTATCGAAGAAGCTATCAATGCCATCGCCATCTGGTCTGAAATCCCTTTCTCCATGGATGAACGCGACATCCGCCGCTTATCAAAATTCAACAAGTCGTATCATGGTTAAGATCATTCCTGCCATTTTGCCCCACACCTACAAGGGTATCGAAATACCGGTGGAACGTGTCTTGGGCGCGGTCACCAACATCCAGATCGATATCGTTGACGGGCACTTCGCGCCCAATCGCACTTGGCTTTTCAATAACAAGGACGATGAGATCTTATCCGCTATCCATGAACAAGAAATGGGCATGCCGTACTGGCAAGAGTTGAACTACGAGCTCGATCTGATGGTCAAAGACCCCATCCAATACATGCCGCAATTCATCGAGCTGGGACCGGCTAAGATGACTTTTCATATCGAAGGACTTGAACTGGCCACGACGCTGGAATTTTTTGAGACCGTGCCGGAAATCATTCGCACTGCTATCGCATTTGGCATTGCCATAGGCATCGATACCGATCCGGCATTGATAGAACCGTATCTGCCATACATCGAAAGCATCCAATGCATGGGTATCAAGAATGTCGGCTATCAAGGCCAAGCATTCGATCCGCGCGTCATTGAGCAGATAAAAAAAGTGCGCAGCCTGTATCCCGATAAAACGATCGCCGTCGATGGCGGCGTGACACTCGATAATGCCGCATCATTGGTGCAAGCCGGCGCGACGGAGCTGGTGATTGGCTCGGCGCTATTTCAGAATACGGATTCACGCGGTACAATACAAATGTTCCAACAGCTATGCAACAGTGTGACGACTACACAATCCGAGAACTAGAAATCAAAGCTAACGAGATCCGTCAGTCTATTATCGCCATGTTGCTCGAAGCCGGCAGCGGACATACGGCCGGACCGTTGGGCATGGCCGACGTGTTCACCGCGCTCTATTTCAATACCTTGCGTCATGATCCTGAACATCCGGACTGGCTTGAACGCGACCGCCTTGTGCTTTCAAACGGGCATATTTGTCCGGTACTTTATGCCACTATGGCGCATGCCGGTTATTTTCCCGTCGAAGAATTGCAGACATTGCGTAAATTCGGCTCACGCTTGCAAGGCCATCCCCATAGGGATTTCCTGCTGTATTTAGAAACTAGTTCCGGACCGCTGGGTAGCGGACTTTCACAAGCCGTCGGCATGGCCATCGCGGACAGAATGGATAATGGACCGGCCACGCCGCGCACTATCTATTGCTTGCTTGGTGATGGGGAATTAAACGAAGGCAATAATTGGGAAGCTATCATGTTGGGTGGCAAGGAGAAATTGCATAACTTGTTGGCCATCGTCGATCGCAACAATATACAGATCGATGGCTATACCGAAGACATCATGCCGCTGGATTCGCTGACCGCCAAATGGGAAAGCTTCAATTGGCATGTGCAAGAGATTGATGGCAACAACATGCAGGCCATCATCGATGCGGTGAACAAAGCCAAGGCAGTGTTTGAAAAGCCGTCCGTCATCATCGCGCGCACCATTCCCGGCAAGGGCGTCAAGGAATTCGAACGCAAGTTCGAATGGCACGGCAAGACGCCGAGTCCAGAAGAAGCGAAGATGGCATTGGACGAACTGCGCACATTAGGCGGCAAGATCAAGAGCGAGCATCAATAACATGTTGAATACCGACTTACAACTGAATGTGAAGATCTTTAATGATGACGTGGAGCAAGTGCCCATTCGCAAAGGCTTTGGCGAGGGCTTGGCCAAAGCCGGAGAACAGAATAAGAATATCGTGGCCTTATCTGCGGATTTGACTGAATCAACACAGATGCATTTTTTCAAGGAAAAATTCCCCGAGCGATTTGTGGAGATCGGCGTGGCTGAGCAAAATCTGGCGGCAGTAGCCAGCGGTTTGGCCGCTATGGGTAAATACCCTTTTTTTTCTTCGTACGCCATGTTCAATCCGGGACGCAATTGGGAGCAGATCCGCACCACGTTAGCGTACAACAATCGCCGAGCTGTCATTGTCGGCAGTCATGCCGGTGTCTCTGTCGGTCCGGACGGCGGCACTCATCAAGCTATTGAAGATATTGCGCTGATGCGTGTCTTGCCTCGTATGACGGTGATCTCTCCCTGTGATGCCATCCAAGCCAAGAAGGCGACACTGGCGCTCAGCGCTGATCCCAGACTAGCATATCTGCGCTTGGCGCGAGAGAAAACGCCGCTCATTACTACTGATGACACGCCGTTTGAACTGGGCAAAGGGCAAATTTTTTATCGGCCTGACGGCTTGGCGCAAGTCGCTATCATTGCCACTGGTGCATTGGTGGTCAAAGCATTGCGGGCGGCCAAAGATTTGGATAAGAAAGGCATAAAAATAATCGTGGCCAATATCCACACCATCAAGCCGATTGATGAAGCTCTTTTAATACAGCTGGCCAAAGAAACGAAAGCCATCGTGTCAGTGGAAGAGCATCAGGTCGCCGGGGGATTGGGTAGCGCTATCGCGGAAGTCTTGGCGAAAAATTATCCGATAGCGATGGAATTCATCGGTGCGCAAGACCGTTTCGGTCAGTCCGGCACTCCGCAAGAGCTTATTGAAAAATATGACATGGGGCAGGACGCCATCATTGCGGCTGTCGTGAAAGTGATGGATAGGAAGTAGTCAGCAGTAGTCAGC
>JAYVMR010000032.1:0-10539 GCA_043758875.1 Candidatus Nomurabacteria bacterium
GCATGGAATAGCTGCAACGGTTGCGGTCCTCAACGCAGTATTTTTTGTATCTTGCTCCGAGTGCGGAAACTCAGGAGTACTAGTGTATCCACTACACCACCATATACGCCTCACGGGTGACAGCGGAAACGTGAAGACAAAACGGTCTCGCTTGTCGAACCGCTTTTGACTTTACGTTGCAGCGCCAATCAAGGGAGGAAGTCGTAGAGCTGACTTATGCTATTATTTAAACTATGAATTACCGCTACGTTTTTTTCGGGACGCCGACTATTGCTGAACTGTCGCTGAGGGCTTTGAAAGACAAGGGGTTGCTCCCTGGGGTGATTGTGACTGCTCCGGCCCGACCGCAAGGCCGCGGCCTGCATCTGGCTGAGACACCAGTAGCATTGTTTGCCCATGAACACGGCATTCCCGTCATCACGCCCGAAAAGATCACCGCTGAGGTGATCGAGGCAGTACAGGCGCAAGGACCGTGGGATTTTTATCTGGTCGTGGCATATGGAAAAATCCTACCGACAGCACTCTTGGACAGCGTGCAGGGCAAGGTCCTGAATGTGCATCCTTCCTTATTGCCGAACTATCGCGGCCCCTCGCCTTTGGAAACCGTCTTGCTCAGTGACGACACGGAAACCGGCGTGACTATCATGCAGCTCGACAAGGAAGTCGATCATGGTCCGATCGTGGCCCAGGAAATATTTACAATACCGAAAGAAGAAACAATCACTTGCCTGACAGAAAAAAGCGCCCACTTAGGAGCTGAGCTCCTAAGCGAAGTTATTGTGGCATATCTGGAAGGAAATGCTCCTTGTCGGGAGCAGGATCATAACATCGCCACGCAGACGCATAAATACAGCAAGACTGATGGCCTACTCGATGACACGATGAGTGATTGGCAGAAATGGAAACTATTCAGAGCATTGGGAGAACGAGGATGGGTGCATTTCGCAGCGTTTCGCCATGGCGAAACGCTGCCGGTAAAAATAACAAAAGCATCATACATTGACGATGCTTTTGTTATAGAAGAAGTCATTCCCGCCAATGGCAAGCGACAATCCTATGCGGACTTCTTACACTCCGCGCACTAGACTTTTTATTTTCTGAGAACCGCGACGGAACAATGTCTGACGGCGGCTCTTGCCTGACTTGATCTCGCGCACGATGTCAGCGCGGATGTCATCAATAGCTTCGTACAAGTCGGCTTTTTCGGAAGTGGCGTGGTAATTTCTGCCCAATGGCGTCGTGACGTTGACTTCGGCGTGATAGACCATGCCATTGCGGTGGTGCATGGTGGTCTTGCCTATCTCCACGGCGATAGTGCAGTCTCCTTCGGTATATTTGGTAATGGTACTAAGGCGTTTTTCGGTATAGTCGGACAAGGCCGGGGTAAGCTCAATAAGGGTACTTTTTATACTTATACTCATATACCCTATTATACTCTTTTCAGGGATTATTTCTTCCACACGACAGTTGTAGACCCTGAGCGTAGTGAAGGGTCCTTTTCTGTCTCCTCAATGACTTCACGCATTATTGACACCGCTTCCACGGCAAATTCTCCCAATGAACTTTCTTCGGACAACATAACAGCATCGGCACCGTCATAAATAGCATGCGCAATATCGGACACCTCAGCCCGAGTCGGCACCGGTGCCTTGATCATGGATTCAAGCATCTGTGTGGCAACGATGACCGGCTTGCCCGCGGCGTTACATTTCTCAATCAGCATCTTTTGCACGGCCGGCACTTTGGCATGGCCGATCTCCACCGCCAAGTCCCCGCGTGCCACCATCACACCATCGGTCGCGGCAATGATCTCGTCGATCTTCTCCACCGCTTCCGGCGTTTCGATCTTGGCAATGATCGGCTGGCTACCGCCATGGCTTTTGATCAGCGCACGCAATTCCTCGATATCTTTGGCAGTACGCACAAATGATAATGCGATATAATCGGCGCCAGCTTTGATGGCAAATTCCAAATCACTTCGGTCTTTGTCGGTGATGGCAGAAATGGAAAGATAGGCATTGGGAATATTGACCCCGCGACGGCTTTTGATCACCCCACCGACCAAGACGGTGGTGTAGATGTCAGTACCTTCTAACCTATCAACACGCAGTTTGCGACGGCCGTCATCGATCATCAAGATTTGTCCTGGTTTGATATCTTGTTCGATATTGGGATAATTGAAATAGACCTTGCGCACGTTACCGGCCATCTTAGTGCCGCTGAGAATGAATTCGGCGCCGGGTACCAATTCCACCGACACTTCCTCGAAGTCGCCGATGCGGATCTTCGGTCCGGACAGATCAACCAATATATCGATCGGCATGCCGGCTTCGACAGCGGCTTCGCGAATGTTGGTGATGCGCGCCTGATGAATGGTCTGGTCATCGTGACTCATATTGGTGCGCGCGATGTCGACGCCAGCCTGAAGCAGCTTGGTGAAATTTTCTTTTGATTCGGAGCCGGGACCGATGGTGGCGATAATTTTGGTTGTTCGAGGATTGTGTGACATAATTTTTTTAACGATTGAAATAATAAAAAGCAAGCAGTAGTATAGCCTTATGGAAAAGGTTTTGGCAATAGTAGTCCTCATAGTCGCGCTTCTGATCGCCGCCCCGCACATCAAAGCGGGAGAATGGCTGGCACCGACCCCTGTCATGCCCGGCTCCTGGGTCACGACCTATGACACGACCGGCAATGCCGCGGCGGCAGCCACTCCGCCCGAAGGCTACGGGTGGTTCCACTTCGATTTCTGGAATAATGGGCCGTCTTCGGCGGGTCGTAGCTTTAGCGAAGGCCGCCCGGTCCAAAAAGGCGACTTCAACATCCGCCTCTAGCCCCCTTCCTAAAAGATTGAAAATCAAAAGCAAAAGTGCTATAGTTGGCGGGTTATTTAACAAGCAAAAATAAACTTTTAGCTCCCCTGTAGCTCAGCGGTAGAGCGGTCGCCTGTGGAAAGGTTGGTCTGGTATACTCAACAAAGTATGCCAGAAACCAGAACCTATGCCGATCGAGCGGCTTATATGCGCGAAGCAGTCAAAAAACGAAGGATTAAACTTCGGGTTATGGCTCGTGAATATAAAGGCAATCGATGTGAGATTTGTGGATACAACAAATGCGGTCGCGCACTTTCATTTCATCATCTTGATCCAAAACTGAAAAGCTTTGGTGTTTCAGACAAAGGTCTTACCCGTTCATGGGAAAAGACCAAGGCTGAAATTGATAAATGTATTTTATTGTGCGCGAATTGTCATATGGAAGTCCATGACGGTATTACGCAGCTTCCCGATCGAAAGACGGGTCGAAAAACAAGGTGAATTGCTGGAAGCCCTCACTCATGAGGGTAATCAGCAGCCAAGTCATTGCCGCAATGCAATGAAAGGTTCAGAGACTATCTCGAAAGAGAGTACTGTTTAACAGTTTGGTGGCGACTCGCCCTGAACGTGTTGAATGGGAAGCGCCTTGCACCCACACTTCTTTTTTATAAATGGAAACGGGTGATGATATAGTCCATACCCACAGTAATGTGAGACAAGATGTAAGCGATTGGTCGTAAGTTCGAATCTTACCGGGGGAGCAAAGAGTTGATTTGGTAACCAGAAAGAGCTTTTGTCTTAGTGGCAAAGGCTTTTTTCTGTTCGAAAATATTTTTATCATCAATATGTTGTTGGACCCGTTGAGGCCTATGATTTCATCAAGGCTCTCCCAATCAATGTTATTGCTATCGTAGTCGGCAAGTGCCATTCAGCAGGACTTATCATTTTGGCGGCTTGCAAAAAGGAAAACAGGCGGTCATTGAAGCATTCACGCTTCCTCTTCCACGCAATGCTCAGCGGCACAAATGGTTTTGAATTTTCAAGCCAACGAGACCCTGAGGAATCAATGAAATTATTCGTGTCACAAGCAAAGAAACTTCATGTGAAAGTGAAAGAGGTTTATATGGCCGAATACGGTATTGAAACTTCGAAGCTTGAAGAAATGATGAACAGCGGTGAGGACTATGGCGACATGCTGTATGTTGAAGACGCAGTATCATTCGGCGTTATCAGTGAGATAGTAAATGAATTACCGTTTACTATTACCAAGTAAAAAATTATTGCAAAACTTCACAAAGGCCTTTCTGATTTCAGAGGGGCTTTTTTATTTGCGTACATCACGCACATCGTGAACATTATAATTATACTAGAGCAAGCAGCTGTCTCATCTGCTGAAGAGAAACGCTTGGATATGGAAACACTTCTTCCCAATTAATCGTTCGTAAGCTGTACCTCCAAGCGAGCCAGATTACCTGATTTCCGAACTTTCTTTAAGGCAAATAAAAAACCTCACCGTTACTAAACAATGAGGCTTGAATTAGTTTAACCATTTTATTCATACAGACAGCTACTGTATCCCTGGTTGTTATTTTTTTCTCTGGTTTTGAAGACAATAAAAAACAGAACAGCAGCAATCACAAGTGTACCTATCGATCCCCACAAGTAATGAGTTCGCTGTATAGGGCTTTGAAAGACTACTTTGTGAAAAATGATCAGAATGAGGAGTGGGGCGGCAAAAGCGATATTAATCACTGCTACCGATTTTGCGAGGTTTCTATCGAGTGCGTCCATATATCTTTTTTTCTTTACCATACTACCTATGTGTTTAAAATGTCAACAGGATTGGAGTACTAGACTATTTCGAACACCCTCCCGGGTTCGAGGCAAAGAGTTTATTACAGGCTGAAAAATAACATTCTGTTCTGATGTATCAAGGATATTTTTAGGTTCGAACCAAGCTGGTTTAAAATAGAGCGTTTTCCTTTTATATTCCCGTTCTTTAATGTTCGCAGTAAAAAAGCCTTCAATATTTTACTGAAGGCTTTGTTTTTCATGGACTAAGAAAAATTGATTCTTTTCTAATCTAAGCGACATATAAGCTGTCTCTTGGGTTGGTGCATCACCCTTTACAGGAACATGAGGAAAGCGATGAGAAAACTGCGTTTCTATCTTTTTTTTCATATGAAGATAGCGATACTCATTTTGCGAAGTATCTATCAATCCTCCGCACCGAAACAGTGTTTCAAACTCGTATGACTGAGACATGAATACGATACGTTCAAAAAGATATTTTGTTATTGAAGCCACGTAGTTCTTGTTACCAGGAAGAATGTGCCAGACGTACACACCCGCCTCGGGATACTCGACTTTGGCACCCTTCTTCTTTTTCATGAGAAGCATTCCGCCAAAACAACGAAAGCATTCAGTTGTCATGACTGTCTCGCTCTTTCTGCCAGGCTCAAGAGATGAAAAGTAGAAAGCAGGCTTACCGTCCTTAGGCTGCACTATAATTTTTTTCATTGTTAAATTTTTTCTTATTTTTCACTATTTATTTACAAAGTCAATGGCTGCGTAAAGTCGCTCCGTACATTGCCAAAGTCAAGGGAAGGTTGTATGGTGTGAGAAACAAAATAAATCCTTCCTATATGGCTCGACATAGAATTGTACGAAGAAGAATGAAACATTCACACTTCGGATGGTTATCAAGAAAAGAAGAAAAGATGATAATTGAGAATTTCTCTCACCGTGCTCAACAAAAGGTTTTAGAAAAAATAAAAAACGGTTTTAGTATCTCATCCTGTAATGAAAATAAAATTGAATTAAAAGGAAAAAACTGTTTTTACATGGTTGGTACAGAACGTAATATGGATCAGCTATGATACGGCTTGCGGTGAAACCGCAAGCCGTATTTTATTTCCAAAAGGTTCGAGTATCGCCTAATAGTCGGGGTACTGTTCGTTTTCCATTGAGTTAAAATTTTCTACTGTCATATGCCCAGTGCAAGAGCGCTTGTCGCTGTTTGGTATTGCAGGAATAATCCTGCAGCCGGCACTTTGCCCTGACTTGCGCCACGTGCCGTACCATTCCCTTCCACCGCTTGATTTGACGCGCATCTTCCTTTTCAATTCTTCTGCCCAGATAATACCGGCAATACCACTGGAACCATCCCCGAGGGTCATCCTCATATATCCAGCCGTTTTTTCTCCAGACCGACAACGATTGGCTGGCGTTTACGTTAAAAAAATTAAGCTCGCTATTGTGTTTCTTTGGGTCAAGCTTCGCCTGAGCAAACCAATCAGGCGGAAATTCGTTGCCGCAATCAGTCAGGTACTTGCCGCCAAACACTCCCAGTCGCAGCATTTGTTTCGGCGTGAGGTCTGGCTTGAAATCAGGCTGGAAATGTTTCCCCACCGGTTCAACGCATTCATAACGGTAGCCTTTTTGCATCTTGTCAGTAACAGTGATACGCCGCATAGAGAAGTAATTATACCATCAGCGGCGGTATCTTGAGAACGCCGGCAGCAGTCGAGGGGTAGGGATTTTTATTTCTTGCAAAAAAAATCCCTCCGTACTAGTACAGAGGGATTGCGGGTATCAGTAACAGTCAGCGATCAAAGCCCGACAATATCCTTGTCTTGTGGTGATAAGTTATTCAATGCTTCTTTCACTGCGGCGTCTATTATTTTTTGCCCTTCAATATTTGGCCATACTTTGTGTTTGAGATGCCGACTGTTTTTAATAAGGTAGGTATCGCTACCGGTACGTGAAAGACAAACTTTTTTTATTATGCCTTTGCCAATTTTATCTCTTCTGACATTATAAAAAAATGCCGCTTCTCCTTTTTCCATAGTATGTCTTTCCGGATTATATTTCACTTTTTCTCCGTTATGGAATAGTGTGGGATATTGTTCGATGAGAAACTTTTTCTCATTTTTGTCCTTTATTTTCTCATTATGCATATGAAAGAAATTTATTTCCCCCCACTCTAGCCTATCATCTTGCCAAAGTCAAGAATAGATTGTGCAGTGCATTACACTAGACCTTCACCCAATCCAATAGCAAAATCTGGAAACGCGCTAATCAAGAGCATTTCCTTGCCGCCACGCAATTTTTTATTATTTCCCATGTTGCGTGCATTTATCCATAGCAGTACACATAACTCATTCATCAGACATTAGATGTAAACAATTTTCGGACTGCCGGCATGCTCTTTACTCCGTCTACCGCAAAGAAATTAACCACCGCTATTGTGATAACAATCCCGGCGACCATCGCTGAGATCGGAGTAATAAGCAACCCGAAGATAGAAATAGAAAGAGCGAATAAACAAGAAAAAAGCGTGGCAAGTACCAATGTCATGCTCGGTCTGCTGCTCCAGCCATGCGGCCAAGCACGGATAGCATACAAGTTGGCTTTGCCAAAGAATATCAAGGCGACATAGATAATAGTGCGTATGGCCGTGAGTGAATATCCTGCCATCACCGCGCCTTTATAGACAACCAAGAGTAGCGCGAGTGGCACCAGTGCGATCATCAAGGCGGCGGCAGTGAAGTGTCCGATGTTCCATTTGGCTGGGCGCGTAATGATACCTGTACGATCGGTGGCGATCGAAATGGTGACAAAGTCATTGGCAAATATCAACAACACGGCCAGCAGCGGTGAGAGAATGTATGAGTGGGTCACAAAAAAAAGAATCGTGGTAAATAATGAGACCTCAATGGACTTGATGATCTTGTTCATCGCCCAGGTGCGCAAGCGACCGTAGACTTCTCGACTGACCTTGACCGCTTCGACCAATCCCCCCAATCCTTCGTGGGTGAGGATAAGACTGGCTGACTGCTTGGCCACATCCGTGGCGCCAAAGACGGCGATACCGACTTCCGCTTGCCGCAGCGCGGGAGCATCATTCACTCCATCGCCTGTCATACCAACTGTGTGACCGGCCTGTTGCAAGGCTCTAATAATAGTGAGCTTGTCTTCAGGATAGGCTTCGGCAAAAATGCTGCTCGATATCGCTTTTTCGGGGTGTTCTTTCAGTTCGGCCGCCGTCACTACCGCTCCTTGCAAGCCAAGCTGCTGTGCCACTGCTTGGGCGGTGACACGCCCATCACCGGTAATCATGACGATGCGTACCCCCAGACTTTCTAACGCTTTAATAATCTGCGGCGCATCCTCTTTGATAGGATCAGCCAATCCGATTAATCCTAGACATTTTCTATCCGGCGATTGGGACACCACCGCAACGACGCGTAATCCTTCGGAACTTAACCGGGTAACATCGGCTCGAGCGATAGCATAATCATTAACTGCTTCATCGAGCAACAGTTCCGGTAATCCCATCACTATATGGACCGTCTCTGTTCCCAACACCACATCAGCTTCAGTGCGTTTTGAAATAAAATCGAACGGTATGAAATTTTTATACTCTGCTGCGGGGATATGGCGTTCAGTCGCGTACGCTTGTATGGCAATATCAATACCGTCCCCATTGACCTGGTCGCAACAAGCCACGGCCGCACTGAGCAGTGTGGTTTCCGAATAATTGCCGTAAAAAACAATTTTCTCAACTTTTAATTTATTTTGTGTCAGCGTCCCGGTCTTATCGCTGCAAAAGACGTCGACCATAGCACATTCCTGCACGGCTGCCAATCGTCGTACCAATACGCCATCGCTGCTCTTTTTACTCAATGCCAGCGCTCCATAGCTTTGCGCCACCGTGAACATAGTAGGAAAAGAGATCGGTATCGAGGTCAGTAGCAACACAATGGAGAAATTGAGGATGGCCTCAGTTGCGGCATGGACACGAATACCAAAGAAGACTATAGCAATGACGAGAAAAAGATTAACAAAGAAAGAATACTTTATGATAGTGAAAATAATCTTCTCCATATGGGTCGGTGGATGCGAGATTTCCAACAATTGAGTAGTCTTGCCGTAGATGGTCTTGGCACCGATAGCGGTCACTTTAGCAATGACTTCTCCACGTTGAACGATGGATCCGGAGAAAATAGTTTCGCCCGTCGTTACTTCTTTAGGAAACGATTCTCCGGTCAGGCTGGAAAGATCAATACTACTATTGCCGCTCAGAACAATCGCATCAGCCGGGACGATAGTGCCGATTTTGACATGAATAATATCTCCCGGTACCAGTTCTCTGGTTTCCATATTCTGCCAGATACCCTCTCGCTTTACCCGAGCAAAAATGCTCAATTTCTTGGTCAGGGCCGCCAAGGCCGCATTCGCTGAGCGACGCTGGTACATGGCCACGATCGAATTGATAACCAATAACAACGCCACAACGATCCCTTCAACCGTTTGATGTGAGAAGAAGCTGATAATAATCAGCACTTCCATCAGCCAGGGCAACGGACCCCAAAAATTTTTGAGATAGATCAATAGCACGTTTTCTTTCGGCTGAGGAAGTTCGTTATATCCGTACTGTGTGTGCAATGCTGCTACCGTTTCCGCCGCAAAGCCTTTTTCTTGTTCTAGGTCCATAATTTTACAATTATACATGAGTGCGCTGCGAAGCATATGGTAGAGGGAAGCTTCATCGTATCTTCACTTCCTTCTTGTATACTTATTGATAATGAAACACATAAAATTATTTGCGCCCAGCGTCCTGCGATACGGCATCGCCCTGGTGGTGGTATGGTTCGGAATACAGCAATTCATGCAACCTTCGCAATGGGTTGCCTTTATTCCGCCTTCTATCTCCGCAATGCTCCATACCGATCCGTTGCTTATTGTCTACGCCAATGCGACGTTTGAAGTCATATTCGGATTACTGCTCTTGTTTGGCTGGCGCACGCGTTTCGTGGCACTGCTTCTCACTCTCCATTTATTCGACATCATGTGGATTGTGGGATACGGGGAAATCGGCACTCGTGACTTCGGTTTGGCAGTGGCGGCATTAAGCATTTTCATGAATGGTACCGATGTCCTCTGTGTGGATGCAGGAAGAACAACTATCATCGAGGAAACTGTGCCTCCTCAAAATCACGATCCTGTCCCTCCCGCTCCCCTTATCAATCAATTGCCGCTTCGTCCGCAGCAACCTAATCATACGCTCAATCAAACCTATGGAAAGTTCTAAAGAAATATACAAAAACGTCGGCATAAGCATTGCAACACTAAGTTTAGTTGCGTTGATTTACCTGACTGTATACGAAGCAAAACAAGCAAACAACCAAGTCAGTGCGGCTGATGCGACAATGCCCTCTATCGCCACCACTTCTGCCGATCCGCTACAATCTGCAGCCCCGACAAACGCCTTTCCGCAGCCAAACACTAGTTCCCCTATTTCTTCCCTGTCAGCAGTGACTCATTCTTCTATAACCCATACATCGACAACTGCCGTTTCAAGTAATGTGTATACTGATGGGACGTATTCCGCTACTGGCTCATACTATTCTCCCGGGGGACTCGATTTCGTGAGCGTACGCCTCACGCTAAAAAACGATATCATTACCAGCGTAACCGCCGCACCAAGTGCGCAAGACGGCACTTCTCGAGAATACCAAGCCATGTTTGTTTCCGGCTACAAGCAATACGTTGTCGGAAAAGATATCCGATCCGTTCACCTTGACGTCGTGTCCGGTTCTTCTTTGACTTCAGAAGGATTTAATGCCGCATTAGCAAAGATTGAATCAGAGGCGAAAGCTTAATAATGGATACCTCATCGCACCAATACGATATTGCCATCATTGGCGGCGGGGCATCAGGC
>JAYVMR010000033.1:0-14213 GCA_043758875.1 Candidatus Nomurabacteria bacterium
TGATGCGCGGCGCGGCCGAAGGCCTCAATGACAACACATTGCTGGCACTGACCGAAGAAGGCGTCAATTGGCATTACGAACTGATCGAACTGGCTGAAGGACATTTGGAAACTATCGGCCAAGACAAGGCGGTGCAATAAACCGGGATAGTACTAATAAAGATAAAAAGCCTTTCCGCAAGCGGAAAGGCTTTTTATCTTACAGTTCGAGTTTCTTGAGCGGGATGCCATGCGCCACCAGGATGGTTTCGTATTCCGGCTGTTCCAATGTTTCCACTTCCATCAAGCGCTTGGTGATGATCTCCAAGACAGGCTTGTACTGGGTGATGACTTCATTGGCGCGTGCCAATCCTTCGCGCATGATGCGCTGCACCTCGCTATCGATCAGCGAACTGGTCTGATCGGAATATTCCTTGCTCTCCACTCCTTGCCCGAACATCGGTCGGCCGCCATCGGACTCCAACGCCAACGGACCGATGGCGTCGCTCATGCCCCAACGCGTCACCATGGCACGCGCCAAACTGCTGGCAACTTGCAAATCATTCGATGGCCCGGTCGTGACATCCCCGAATATCATCTGCTCGGTCGCATACCCGGCCAATGACATGGCGATGTCATCCAAATATTCTTTCTTGGTCGTGAGCTTGCGTTCTTCCAAGGCGATCTTCATGGTGTAGCCGCCGGCATTGCCGCGCGCCACGATGGACACCTTGTGCACCGGGTCGGCATCAGGCAAGACCGAAGCGACCAGCGCGTGGCCGGCTTCGTGGTAGGCCGTGATCAATTTTTCTTTCTTGGTCAAAAGATGGCTCTTGCGTTCCGGACCGATCATGACTTTTTCGATCGAGCGGATAAGATCGAACTGCGCGACAGTCTTGCGATTTTCGCGCGCCGCCAAGATGGCGCCTTCGTTCATCAATGAGTACAGGTCAGCGCCGGAAAATCCCGGTGTGCGTTCCGCGATGACTTTCAAGTTCACATCCTCGCCGAACGGTTTGGTGGTGGAATGCACGGCCAATATCTCTTCGCGATCGCGACGATCCGGCAAGTCCAGCATGACGCGACGATCAAAACGGCCCGGGCGTAACAATGCCGGATCCAAGACGTCGCCACGGTTGGTGGCCGCCATGACGATGACTTTGTCATTGGGTTCGAAGCCGTCCATTTCCACCAATATCTGGTTCAATGTCTGCTCGCGCTCATCGTTGCCGCCGCCATAGCCGCCGCCACGCACGCGTCCGACCGCGTCGATCTCATCGATGAAGATGATGGCGGGAGCGGCACGCTTGGCCATCTTGAAAAGGTCGCGCACGCGAGACGCGCCGACACCGACAAACATTTCCACGAATTCAGAACCGGACAGATGGAAGAACGGCACGCCGGCTTCTCCGGCCACGGCTCGAGCCAGCAAGGTCTTGCCTGTTCCCGGTGCACCGGCCAGCAACACACCTTTGGGAATGCGCGCGCCGATATCCAAAAACTTCTTGGGATTTTTCAAGAAATCCACGATCTCTTTCAATTCTTCTTTGGCTTCGCGCGCTCCGGCCACATCTTTGAATGTCACTTTATTATTCTTATCATTCGGATCAGTCAAACGCGCTTTTGATTGTCCGAAAGTGAAGGCTTGCATACCGGCCCCTTTAGCTTGGCGCGTGATCATCCAGAAGAAGAATGCGACCAACAGGATCGGCAGCAAGATCGGCAAGAAGATCGATTCAAGAAAAATGACAAATCCCGATTGCGTGGCGACCGTGATATCGAGTCCGGTGAGGTGGGCGGTATCGACGCCGTAGGAAGAAAGCGTTTGCACTAATGACGCGTTGGATTCCTCTTTTGATTTCACCACAGTGTTATCAGTTTTGGTCACGGTCAGGTTTTGATCCTCGACCAGAATGGTTTTGATCTGTCCGGCCTGCGCCAATCGCGCCACTTCAGACAAGCTGACGGTAGTGTCTTTAGGAGCACCCGTTCCGGAAAAGAACGAGAACAGCACCACGATCACAGCAAAGAGCAGCAGGGTGGAGAATATATAAGAAGAGAGGGGTCGTTTCTTTGGGTTGGGGGTTTTATTCGGGGTGGTTTGGGGATTTTGGTCTTGATTTACTTGGTCTTTTTTCGGCATATCCTGTCATTATACACTAAAGATGGTACTATAATTGCATGGAATATATCCGAAATAAAAAGGCCAGATTTGATTACACCCTTGAAGACACGCTTGAAGCCGGCATTGCATTGCTCGGCACCGAGGTCAAATCCCTAAAAGCCCAGCACGGCAGCTTGTCCGGCAGTTACGTCACCATGGTCAATGGCGAGCTGTATCTGCTCGGGGCGCATATTCCGGCTTGGCAGGAAAAGAATGCGTCGTCCGCCTATGACCCGTATCGCACCCGCAAGCTGTTGGTCAAGCAAAAAGAGCTATTGGAATTGGCCAAACTGCATAAAACCAAGGGATTGACCATAGTGCCTATTTCGTTGTATAATAAAGGATCGCTGATCAAGCTGTCCATTGCCATCGCACGAGGCAAAAAGGTGGCGGATAAGCGAAACATGTTGAAAGAGAGAGCGGATAAGAAAGATATGGATAGAGCGATAAAGGAAGTAAGATAATACTTGCAGCCTCGTCTATATCCACGATCCTGCTAATTTTATTGCCAGGTGTTTCAAAAATTGCACCACGATTTTTTCCACCTTACGGTAGAAAAAACTCCTGGTGCGAAATTTGTATGTTTCAAATTTCGGGGATGCTAGGTTTCGATAATTGTAGTCTGAACTAGTATGCATGCCGGGCATGAGTGTACTCCCGCAACCGTCACTCACAAGATACCTGGAAACAGTCTATCTAAAGTGGCATCACCTTACTTCGCGTTTGGAGGTGCCATTCCAATCTTCGCCTAATTTAGGTCAAGTTGGTGTCGCAGTCTAGATTTCTGATAAGGATTTCGCGGCAACATGCATCAGAATAGGCAGTCTTCCCCGCTTCTGGAAGACACCGAATAAGTCGAAGCTCGGATAATAATCATTTCGTTCTGCTTCAAGATTATTTCCTAAACAAAAAGTAGTCCTACGCATGGAGACTTACTTGTTCACTGCATTTACACGGGGTTTCAATACCCCCATCTCCACTCGACTCGTCCCGCTTATGATGCGGGACTCGCTCGTGGTAAACCACCCACGAGCGATATGAGATAAAAAAGTGCACACCTATAGTGTGCACTTTTTTATTGATTTTTACATTCCTTTACCAATTATGTTCTTGCAGAGACTCTAGGTATTCCTCCACCTGATTGGCAATATCGATAATGGAGTTAATAGTGAAAAGTTTTTTTGCTTCAGTCAATGTAACCCACCGCGCTTCAATAATTTCGTCTAAATTGTCTCCGATCGTATCTTTTGAAACAAAACCGATCCGATAAGTATTAACTTTTATATATTCTTCATTGTCTTTGATGAATGGGTGCCGCTCAATAAGTTCCGGTGCAGACTGAATAGTAATATCGTCCTTCTTGATTCCGGTCTCTTCCCACAACTCTCTGATTGCTGTTTGCATCGGCTCCTCATCTTTTTCTGGCGTACCTTTGGGAAAACCCCAGTATCCCCCTTTGGCATTTTGAACGACAAGGACTTTATACCCATCATAATCTTCAAAGATTGGAATAATGCCGAATGAGCGTTTTTCTTTTTGGTTTAAATCGTTCATATATCATTCAAACTGTATCACGCCCTTGAAAAGGGTACAATTTATTGACAAAGCCCCCTCATCTAGTATGGTAAAAGAAAGGCAAAAAAAATGAATTACGGAGATTTCAATATCACCCCGGAAGAAGAGCTTCAATTGCGTGCCAGACTTAGTCTTGTGGAGAGTGAGATGGAAGATCGACTAGGAATTACGGATGAAAATAGAGAAGAGTATTACGATCAACAACTGCTCGATTGGGCCGACCTCACCTATCTGTACTCCATAACCAGAGAGGAGGTAGAAATGATTTACTCTTTCATCAATAAATCGCTCGCTATTTTGGATACATTTAAAATGTTCCCCTTTCTTTTCACCGACCACAAGTACGTACAAGGTCTTGATGAAAAGTACGGCGCACGCTGGCTCAACATTCAGCAGATCCTTACCGCTCTGCTCAAGTCCTAATATGAAAATATTGGGACTTTTGTCGTCTTGCTTGACTTTTTTTCATTTAGTTGCAATAATAGGCAAAACAAATTTAAAAAACATGAGTAACTCACTATTAGCAGAAACCAGCGAAATTGATTTATCGCAAGCCGACAGGATCGAATTTCCCAACCTAACCCAAGACAAAGCCTTGGAAGAAGGAGTAAAGATTGCAAAAAAAATGGGATACGATCTGGCACGAGTCACGTTTAAAGCCGCCCTAACAGGCACAAGTGCTGTATGCATTGCGGCAATGGAAAAATTTGAGTTGAGAAAAGAACATCCTCAATTCGTTAGAACACTTAATGGGAGTGATTACTGTGTAGTAAAAAGGCTTTTATAAGCCAAAAGGGGGCCGATTGCGTAAGCAGTCGGCCTTATTTTTATTCCACTCCTTCTATTGCTGTGCGTTTGATGCGATACGCCAAGGCTGGTATACCCAGCAGCTCGCCCAGCTTTTCGGCCAGGGAACGCATGTAGGTGCCGGAGGAGACCGTGGTGCGGATGGTGACGATTGAAATCAGGCGGTCACCATCCATTTCCCTCATCTTCATCCACTGTTCAATAATCTCTTCTTGTCGAAAATCCCCCTGCACTTTTTTAATGATGACAATCGCGGCATCGAGTAATTCATTTAACGATACTGTTTTGATTTCTTGCAATTCCAAACTGTGTATCATCACTTTCTTTATCGGCACTTTCACTTTGGTACCGGCACGAGCATGCATGAAAAGCGGCATGCCGTCGACAGGGCGGGAGGAGTAGTGAGGATATGGAAGTTCCGTGACATTTTGCAATGTTGGTAATATCGCCTGTATTTTAGCTAGGTCAGACCTAGCTGATAAGCTCAGGGTTGGGTTTAATGTAATTAACCCTAACATATCCCCCGTGTCTGTACCTATTCCCAAAAGAATATCCAGCTCATATGTTTTAGCGGCGCCCAGCATATGATCCTTTTGAAAACGGGCCGCGCCGACCAAGAGAGGCACTATCCCCTCTGCCATCGGGTCCAGGCGACCGGCATAAGTCAGCTTGTCTTCCTCGGAAAGATGGTGTTCCTCGCGAAAGCGACGTAGTAGTATGGCCAGGGTTTCGCCGGGATTTTTCCAAAACGACACAATGTTTCCTATTTCGTCTTTATTTGATTGACTATTTACCTTTTTTTGGGTATTATGAGAGTTCATTATCTATATACTATAAGCATTTTGAAGGAACGAATCAACAAGCAAATACGCGCCACCGAACTTCGCATTATTGACGCCGAGGGTGAAAGCATCGGCGTCATGTCGTTGGAAGAAGCGTTGGCTATGGCCGAGGAGCGTGGCGTTGATCTCGTAGAGATCAACGCTCAGTCCAAACCACCGATCGGCAAACTGATCGAATACGGCAAGCACCTGTATGAACAAAAGAAAAAGGCTCAAAAAGCCAAAAGCGGCGCCAAAGCCAGTGAAACCAAGTCTATCCAGATCAAAGTCGGCACCGGTGACCATGACCTCGAATTAAAGGCTAAAACCGCCTCCAAATGGCTAAAAGAAGGACACCGCATCAAAGTCGAGCTTTTCCTCCGTGGCCGCTCAAAAGGCATGAATGAAGCCTTTTTAAAAGAAAGACTTGACCGGGTCTTGCATTTTGTGACAGAACACTATAAGATTGCAGAGCCGCATAAACGCTCTCCGAAAGGCCTGGCCATCGTGATCGAGCGCGACAAAAGTGCAAAATAAACCTAGATATGGCTATTAAAACCAACAAATCATACACAAAACGCCTTAAAGTAACCAAAACAGGCAAAATCATCGGCCGAACACCGGGATTTAACCACTTTAACGCCAAACAGTCTCGCACCAAGCAATTGGCTGGTAAGAAGGGTCAGGAATTTGCCATGACTGCCAAGAACATCTCACAGTTCATGCCGCACAAATAATCATTTCGATACCAATTATAATTTTTCAAAAATATTCTAAAGCACCACCATGACACGCGTAAAACGAGGAACCATAGCAAATAAACGACGTAAGAACGTACTGGCTCAAGTAAAGGGCTATCGTTTTGGACGCAGTACCAAAGAACGCATGGCCAAGGATGCTATCGCTCACGCCGGTAACTACGCCTTTGCTCACCGTCGCGACAAGAAGAGCGACAAGCGCCGCATCTGGCAAGTCAACATCAATGCCGCTGTACGCCAGCTCGGCATGACTTACTCAAAGTTCATGGATGGTTTGAAGAAATCAAACATCGAAGTCGATCGCAAGATCCTCTCCGACCTCGCCCACACTTCCCCTGCCACCTTCCAACGCATCGTGGAGAAAGTACAATAAATATTAGTGGCCTTGGCCTCCGAGAAATCCCCTTATCTAAGGGGATTTCGTTTTTTTATATCGTTAAAATTTCCTGTTAGGTACCGGGTACCTAACACATGGTCAGTATTTCAGGGTAGCCGTCTTCTTTGATGAGGACAGTGTGCTCGAAATGGGCGGAGCGGGAGTTGTCGATGGTTTTGAGGGTGTAGCCGTCGGGCATTTGAATGATCTCTTCGGCGCCGCGGGTCAGCATCGGCTCAATGGCAATAACCATGCCGGGCCGCAATTTCTCGCCCTTGCCTTTCTTGCCATAGTTGGGAATGTATGGATCTTCATGAATGGCGCGTCCTACCCCGTGCCCGGACAATCCGCGCACAATGCCGAGCTTATAGGACTTCACAAACTGCTCTATGGCATAGCCGATGTCTCCGACAGTCGCATCCGGAACAATAGCTGCTATACCTTCTTCCAAAGCGGAACGAGTGATGGAAAGCAATTGCGCGTCTTTAGCCGCAATAGTGCCGACCGGTACGGTGATAGCATGATCCAAAAAGACCCCTTCGTAATTCAACCCAAGGTCCAAGGCGATGGTGTCCCCTTCTTTCAATACTCGGTCTCCCGGGATGCCGTGCACCACTTCGCTATTGATGGAAGTGATAAGACTGGCCGGATAAGGGCGGTCCGCTCCTTCGGGTTTATAATTCAAAAATGCCGGTGTCGCTCCGGCTTCAATAATAAGCTTGTGTGCCAATTCATTCAAAGACGCAGTGGTAATACCGGGCCTCACGGCTCCAGCCACCTGCTGCAAAATATGCGCCAGGATCGGTCCGCCTTTTCGCAATCGCGCTATTTCACTGTCAGTTTTTATTATTATCATATCGTGTTCTGTGTTATTCAGAAAAAATAAATACTGCTTTGAGCCGTCTTTCGCAGGACGACTGGTCCGAGAAGGAGCAAATTTTCAGCAGAAAATTATGCGACGGCGAAAAGTAGGTATTTATTTTTTCTGAATAACACTTAAATCCATTTATACTATCCCCAAAGTGTCGCAGACATCCTTATGGACCTGTTCGATAGTCGCCTCGCCTTGCACGCCGTGGAAGCGTACCAGCGGGCTGGCGCGAAGTTCCTCGATGGCTGGTTCCACGCATGCGTGGAACCAGCCGATACGCTCTGCGATCCCCACTTCGTGTTTGTCGTCTTCCCTGTTGCGCTCTTTGATGCGCTTATAGGACCATTCATCGCCGACTTGCAGATAGACCACGTCGATGACCCAGCCATAAAATTCCGCCGCTGAAAGCAAGAGTGGCACCTCTTGCGGCACGCGCGGCGTACCATCAATAAAGACCGTGGCCACGCCATCATAGTCCTCCATCAACTGATGCGCCCACATATGCACGCCCAGAAAAGCCGCCGGCAATTTTCCCGCATCAATGACTTCGTGAGTGCGCTTGGCGGTGAAGCTTTCCTTTTTGATGAATTCCCGAAATTTCTCTCCGGTTTCAATATAAAAAAACTGAGCGGCCGGATCAGCCTTGAGCAGGCGTTCTCTTAAGAGATTGATTTGCGTGCCCTTACCGCAGCCGGACTGGCCGATAAAGAGATAGACAGGATGCATGCCAATAGTATAGCACTAGTAGTCTCCCATTTCGACTTGCGCATCCACACGACGGATAAGGTCGATGATAACGGAGACGGTGATCAACAGAGAGGTGCCGCCGATAGCGAACGCGGTCACACCGGTGGTGCTGCGAACGATCAATGGCAATACAGCAATGATACCGAGGAAGAGCGAGCCGACCAAGGTGATGCGAGTGACGACGGCGCCGATGTAGCTATTGGTCGCTTCACCAGGACGGGTGCCGGGTATGAACGCGCCATTCTTTTGCAAGTTCTCCGCGATCTGCTGTGGATCAAACGTGACCGCAGTATAGAAGTAAGTGAAGAATACCACCAACAAGAAGTATATCGCTGAATACCACCAAGTATTAGCAAGAAACGCGGCGAAGAATGTCGCAAGGTGCACCAAGATGGCATGAGAAGAATTCTGAAACAGACTGATGAAGAATTGCGGGAAGAGCAAGAATGATGACGCGAAGATGATCGGAATGACTCCTGCCTGTGTCAGGCGAAGCGGCAAATACGTGTCTTCCCCGCCGAAACCGCGAATGCCGCGCACTTGTCGGGCATAGGTGATCTTGATCGGGCGTTCCGCTTCATAGATGTAGACCACGCCGGCAATGACCAGCAGCCCGAGTGCCAAGTACAACAACGTGACCGGAAGCTGATCGATAGTGAATGTAAAGAAAAATTGCGAGATCTTGGGAGGCAGCTGCGCCAAGATACCGGCCAAGATGATCATGGAAACGCCGTTACCGACGCCAAACTCGGTGATGAGCTCGCCGATCCATAGCAAGAGCATGGAGCCGCCGGTGATGATGACAATATTGAAAAGAAGGGTCTGGACAGACAACGGACCAATAGCGCCTTGTGACTGCAGATATTTGATAAAGGCGAAGCCTTGCAAGAAAGCGATCGGCAAGGTCAATAAACGAGTGTACTGGTTGAATTTCTGACGGCCGATCTCGCCGCTTTCCTGCATCAGCTCTTTCATGGAAGGCACCATCATGCCGATCAGCTGCATGATGATAGACGCCGTGATATACGGACTGACGCCAAGCATGACGATAGAAAAAGTGGAGAGTCCGCCGCCGGACACGACATTGAAAAGGCTCAGGAATTGGTTGCTGCTGAACGCTTGAGTGATAGCATGAGTATCAACGCCAGGAACCGGAATAGTGGCCAAGAAACGGAATACCGCCAGCATAGCCAGGACAAAAAGCAGACGATTGCGGATCGAGGGGTCGAGTACCATCATCTTTAGCTTTTTGAAAAAAATATTCATGGCTTACCCTTTAACTATACCACCTGCGGCTTCGATCTTTGTTTTAGCCGTGGCTGAAACCTCGCATCCGTGAACGGTCAGCGCGTGAGAGAGTTCTCCCCCGCCGAGGATTTTGATAGCCGGGATCTTGCCTCCGGTGCGTCGAACAAGTCCTTTTTCAAACAACGCAGAAGGAGTGACGCTGGTGTTGGCTGCAAATGCTTTTGCCAACACTGAGAGATTGACGACGGTGACATCGATACGAAATGCCTTGTTCATATTTTTGCCGCGACCGCGGAGCTTAGGCAATTTCTTGATACGATCACGGATTTCCGGACGGATCTTGTGACCGGCACGCGCCTTCTGCCCTTTGGTACCGCGACCGGAAGTCTTGCCGCGTTTTGAACCGCGACCGACGGTCTTGGCTTTCTTGTTTTGAGTTGTGCGTTGTAAGAGATTCATATGATTATTCTTTTGCTGCGGGCGCGACCGCTTCTGTTACTGGTGCAATCGGAGTCGGTTCGATCTTCACCGCGCCGAAAACGTGCTTGGTACTGATAGTGGAAAGCGCTTTCATGGTCGCGCGAGCGGTGTTGAGCTTGTTCTTACTGCCGGAAATGACTTTCCCAGAAACATCCTTCAATCCGCTGATAACGGCGATTTCCCGAATAGCCGCGCCGACTACCAATCCCTTGCCATGGTTGGGGAAGATGCTGACTTTTGAAGAAGTGAATTTTGCGGAGACATCGTGAGGAATGGAGTGCTTGTCGGTCATCTTGATCTTGATGGCGTTTTTCTTGGCATCTTTCAATGCCTTAGCGATAGCCAAGGCAGTGTCATTGCCCTTCCCTGTACCAAGTCCGACAACGCCCTTCTTGTCACCGATGATCATGGAAACGGCGAAGCTCATGCGACGTCCTCCGGCCACCACACGGGTCACGCGACGGATATCGAGAATCTTCTGATCAACGTCTTTGACGCGGTCACCAAATGGCTTGCCGCCATCGCGACGAGGACCACGGCCGGTATTGGGACGTCGGTCACGATTGTCAGTGTTGCCAGTATTTACAGTGTTTACAGTGTTTATTTTTGTATTTGTTTCAGCCATATATATTAAAATTCGAGTCCCGCTTCACGCACCGCGTCGGCGAATGCCTTGATGCGACCGGCGTATTTAAATCCGTTACGATCAAACACTGCCTTGGTCACACCTTTGGCTTTTGCAGCCGCAGCCAATGCCTTGCCGGCAGCGATCGCTCCTTCCATCTTCGTGCCTTTGGCCTTCATGTCAGTAGCGGCGGCAATGGTGATGGCTTTCACATCATCGATAAGCTGCGCTGACATGTAGTTGTTTGAACGAAAGACCGAAAGACGAGGACGAGTATCGGTCCCTGAAATAGTAGCACGGATCTTGCGCTTGATGCGGAGTTTCTTTTGTTGTGGTGATTGTCGTGACATATATATACTCTTATTGTTTATGCGCTCTTCTTGCCGGCCTTGCGACGAACGACTTCGGTATCATAATGGAATCCTTTTCCTTTATACGGTTCAGGCTTCTTCATGGCGCGCACCGATGAAGCGAATTGTCCGACTGTTTCTTTATTGATACCGGTGATGGTGATGTTATTTTTTTCCGCAGTGACAGTCAATCCTTCAGGGATTTTTACCACAACTGGGTGAGAAAATCCTAGCGCCAGATTAAGATTACCTTCTTTGACCTCGCTTTTAAATCCGACTCCTTCAAGGATCAATTTCTTGCTGTACGGAGCATTCACGCCGGCAATCATGTTCTTGACGTGTGAAGCATAGGTGCCCCAGATCGCGCGCGCGAATGGATCATTGCCTTTCTGTGCGAAGGTCACCATGCCGTCGGCAATATTAATCGTCACCACGTCCTTGAATGGCTTTTCCAACGCGCCCAAAGGGCCTTTGACGCGGAGCATGCCGTCAGTATAGATGACTTCGGTATTTGCTGGGATGACCAGTTGTTGTTTTCCTACTCGACTCATATATTTATTATTACCACATTGTGAATAATACTTCTCCGCCGACCATTTCCTTGCGCGCTTGCTTGTCACTCAAGATCCCTTTCGGTGTTGAGAGCACGGTGATGCCGTGGCCGTTCTTGACCGGACGAAGTTCTTTGACGCCGCTGTACAAACGACGAGACTGCTTGGACATGCGCTTGACATCATGAATCTTGGCTTCGCCATTGGGATAGAGCAAGTCGATCTCCAATACTGACACGTTGTTCTTCTCAGTCTTCTTTGAAGCATTGGCGATAAAGCCGTGGTCTTTGAGACACTGCGCGATGGCGTATTTAAGCTTTGAAAAAGGTATCACCACGGTTTCTTTGGAAACCATAGAGGCGTTTTTCATTGTTATTAACATGTTTGAAATAGGATCCATATATCTTTAAAAATTACCAAGAAGACTTGCGAATGCCGGGAATCATTCCTTCGTTAGCTAATTCACGGAAACAGATACGGCACAACCCGAAATCACGCATGTAGCCATGACGACGACCACAACGAAAGCAGCGGTTGACCTGACGAGTGCTAAATTTTGGCGTCTTTTTTGAACGCGCAATGGTTGATGTTTTTGCCATAATTGCTTTATTTTTGGTGTTTTTTGCGAATATCGCGTAGAAATTTCTTTATTTGATACCTAGTATAGTAAACAGTGTAGTAAACAAAGAGAAATCCACGGATTCAACAAGAACCCACGTATCCTAACAAATAAGCCCGTTTCCGTCAACCTTACTGTGTATTACCAACCGACCGCACCTGGACTATAAACGGCATAATCTTTTTCTAAAGGTCCAGCAGGCCGTATATGACTAGATGGTACTGTACCTTCATAGGTTTCGTATGCCATAAAGAAATAATCAGTGCCGTTTGAAATATAGATATATCCACAAGAATTTGGCCCGGCTAATTCAGTTGGTAGCACAGAAATATAGTTTGGAGCAAGATTGGGAATGTAACCACTTGCTCCGCTGGTAGTTGTGTATGGACTTCCCCATATATCACAGGTGCCGGAACTCCATAAAAAACCAGTACTCGGATATGATCCGTTATCAGCATAGTACGATTCTAATGCTTTTTGTACTTCAATTACAGTTGAGGCACGGGAGGCATCACGAGCCTTGCCGCGCGCACTATTCAAAGACACCAAAATCACAGAAGCCAGAATACCAATGATGGCGATAACGACCAAAAGCTCGATTAAGGTAAACCCTCGGGAGTACTTTTTCATATGCTTATTATTGTATCATACAAAAAGTTAAAGATTGCTTTAACTTTTCTCCAGCAGGAATTTATCAGGATGCTGTATACTGAGGAAATGAAAAAGCAGAGTACGTCACCGGATAAGGAGATAACCATAACAGAGGTGGGGCATTTAGTAGCGTCGCTACTAGAAAAGACTAGCGGGATTGAACATTCCATGACAGAAATGGGTCATTCGGTATTGACACTGGTAGAAAAAACTACCGGCCTTGAGTATTCTATCGAACAACTGGCAATTGCCACAGCAAAAGGGTTTGAAGCTGTAGATCAACGTTTTGAGCTCGTGGATCAGCGGTTTGAAGCCGTTGACAAGAGATTTGAGATGATGGATAAGAGGTTTAATACCGTAGACGAGCGATTTGATGCGATGGATAAGAGGTTTGATGATGTCGATGGAAGATTAGATAATCTTGATACTGCATTCGTGAAAACAAAACAAGACATGTTTAACCTCGATGACCGCTTTGTCACTCATCGCGAACTGAAGCAGTTGAAATTAAAGTTGGAATAATCAATTTATTACCGGTTCATTTATTAATTCCCTATACCGTAATTCTTGCCATAGCCGCTATTAACACCGGGGCCGTTACAAAGTGTTTGCAAATGAGCCACATCGGCAGTAGTGGCATTTGCTATCGTGGCCGTAAGGGAATAGCTTTGTCCTCCATTGCATTGATAGATCATGTAGTTGGGGGGACTTTGCAAAGGCTCAGTTCCTATAAATCCTTGCTGGGCCAGAACAGTCGTTACCGCCGTAGTATACGACCCCCCGTCTTGATATTGAAGCCATCCGTCGCCATAATTTAAGTACCCTGATCCGCTGACCGCATACGTGCCATATTGATTATAATACATTTCAAGCGCTGTTTGTATTTGAACAAGATCAGATTTTATCTTGGCATCTTGTGCTTTACCTCGCGCACTATTCAAAGACACCAAAATCACAGAAGCCAAAATACCAATGATAGCGATGACGACCAAAAGCTCGATTAAGGTAAACCCTCGGGAGTACTTTTTCATATGCTTAGTATTGTATCATATAAAAAACTCTTTAGGCCTTGCCTAAAGAGTTTTTTGTGTGACTTATTTCTTAAAAGGAATGCCGAGGTGTTCGAAGAAGGCAGTTGCTTCTTCTTTGTTCTTGGCGGTGGAAACGAGGGTGATGGACAGGCCGAAGACATCGCGGAGATCTTCATCGGCAGCTTCGGGAAAAATGGTGTGTTCCTTGATACCGAGCGTCAGGTTGCCCATGCTGTCCACTGCTTTCTTATCAAGACCGCGAAAGTCCTTGGTTCGAGGCAATGCGATATGGATAAGCTTATCAATGAAATGCAGCATGCGAGCCCCACGAAGCGTGACGGTTACGCCGACAGGATCTCCTTCACGGATTTTGAAGCTGGCCACTGACTGCTTGGCCACACGCAAAGAAGTCTTTTGGCCGGTGATGCGGGCCAATCGATCAGAGACGGTGTTGTTTTTCTCACGGTCTTTTTTCATGCCGCTGCCAGTACCGCTGGAAACAACGATCTTAGTCAGACGAGGCGCCGCCATCTTATTCTTGTAGCCAAATTGCGCAAGAGC